>DAFR01000057.1:4898-5662 GCA_002497965.1 Methanomicrobiaceae archaeon UBA436
TGCCAGCGCACCCGGCCGCCATGCTCCGCCCTCTCAGGAAGATACTCTCGCATATCGGTGGCAACTCTTTTGAAGATATTTTGTCGTCTGCAACCCATAAAACCGTTATCCCGGCCAAAAAAACATATCGACAGGTTTATATTTTATACAAATGTTATTATGACTTATCTGATACAGTCAGACGAAGAGGTTGCATTTGTCTGACAATTAGCAGCCTTAGAGCAGCTATATGTCAGATTGAGTGATTGGAATGATGGATCGGATCACTATCAGATTGCCCCGACAACAGGTTGAGATGCTCGAGAAGCTGGTGGAGGCTGGCGAGTTCCCCACAGTATCGGAGGCTGTGCGGTATTCTGTCAGAGCACTTCTCGAGAGGCATGGAGACCGTGTCCTGCGCGAGGCCGATCAGATCTCATTCAACGGTTAGGAGGTATATTGATGCAAACGATCATCAACGAAGCGTTGAAGCACGCAGAGCGTGAAAAATATCTGAAATCCGAGACGGACGAGGTCGAGGATGACATACTCGGCCAACCGCGCATCGTCATCGTTGGGTGCGGTGGTGCAGGCAACAACACCGTCAACCGCCTTTACCACATGCAGGTCACCGGTGCCGAGACCATCGCGATCAATACGGACAAGCAGCACCTGGACATGATCCGGGCCGACAAGCGGGTTCTCGTCGGGAAGTCGCTCACCAAGGGCCTTGGGGCCGGGGGTTTCCCTGACATCGGCAGACGCGCAGCCGAGATGGCCCGCCC
>DAFR01000057.1:5685-9038 GCA_002497965.1 Methanomicrobiaceae archaeon UBA436
TGGTCTTCATCACCGCCGGCATGGGTGGAGGTACCGGCACTGGTACGGCCCCGGTCATCGCGCAGATTGCAAAGGATCAGGGGGCGATCGTCGTCGGGATGGTCAGTTACCCCTTCCAGGTTGAGAAGGCCAGGCTTCTCCGTGCGGAAGAGGGGCTTGAAGCGCTCTCGAACACTGCTGACTCCGTGATCGTGCTTGATAACAACCGCCTTATCAAGTTCGTCCCCAACCTGCCGCTCGGTCAGGCGTTCTCGGTGATGGACCAGCTCATCGCGGAGACCGTGAAGGGCATCAGCGAGACTATCACGGAACCGTCGCTCATAAACATCGATTACGCAGACGTGCGCGCCATCATGAGCAAGGGTGGCGTCGCCGTGATGCTTGTTGGTGAGAGCAAGCAGCAGAACAAGGCTGAGAGCGTCGTTCATGAGTGTCTCAACCACCCACTGCTGGACATCGACTACCGTGGAGCAACGGGGAGCCTTATCCACATAACCGGCGGCAACGACCTGACCCTCCAGGACGCGGAGGAGATCGCAAGCTCCCTGACCTACGAACTTGACCCCCACGCGGACGTCATCTGGGGGGCACGTGTGAACAGCGATTTCGAAGGTAGAGTCCGTGTCATGGCGATCATGACCGGTGTGAAAAGTGCACAGATCCTCGGAAACCGTCGCGCCGCCTACGAGCAGGTCTCGGCAAGACCTCTGGCCTCACCAAACAGGCGCGAGGCGAGGGATGCCGCAAGTGGTCACCTCATTGATTTCATGTGATTACTTCCCACTTACCCTCTTTCATACTCTTTTGATTCGGGTTGGTTGAGTGCGGCGACGGTGTTTTCGCCCACTACGAAATACTTAATATGAGAGATGACGTTTGAAGTATAGACGTTCTTGTATAATCCTCCCCCGCACGGGGTGTGTTGTGCAGGGAAGAGACCGCAATGGGTCTGCGGTGCCAGGGTACCGGGGTTGAACACATGAGCAGGCAGAGGAGCGACGATCCGGGTCGCGAGTCCGGAAATGGTCTTTTCTTGTGGTGTAACCGCTGCATGAGCATCGGCGCTCCTGAAGCAATATGGAAGCGGTCCCGTCCGGGTGGGGATATGAGACAGGTACCGAATGTCGAGGATTGGTAAGGAATGCTGAACGATCTGATTGAGAAACGAAAAAAAATCCTTGCGGAGTCTGAACAGCACAAAAACCGGCGTAACGAGTTGAACGCACTTGCCAGCAAGTATGCTCGGGAACGAAATGAACTGAATGCTCAGACCCGCGAATATGTCGAGGAGGCGCAACGGCACAAGGAGGAGCGGGACAGGATAAACAAGGATGTCCAGGCGCTGAAAGAGGAGAGAAACGGATATAACGAGCGTGCAAATGTCCTCTTTGAGGAGATCGAGGTCTTCAAAAAGGAGCATGGCAACCTCCAGAACCGGAGCATCAAGGAACTGCAGAAGCAGATCGAGCATCTTGAGTTCAAGCAGCAGACTGAGGTCTACAGCACCGATAAAGAACGCGAGTTGATCGAGAAGATCAAGCACCTCAAAGCGCTGGTGAAGGAACAGGAGGCCGAACTTGAGCAGAATAAAGAGATGCGAGCGAAGCTTGCCGAAGCACGGGAACTCCGCAGACGGGCCTCCGAGATCCATAAGGAGGTCACCGAGAAGGCTGAACTCGCACAGCAGCACCACGACCTGATGGTTGAGGCCTACCGGAAGGCTGACAAATCTCGTGAGGAGGCCGACCGCGCCCACCAGAAGTTCGTGGAGGCTCAGGAGGCGGCGGACGAGGAGCACAGGCTGTTTATTGCCTGCCAGAAGGAACTCCGCGATTACGATAAGGTTATATCCGGTCTGCGGAAGAAGACCAGAAAGACCAAGGTCACAAGAGAGCAGAAAGCCGTCCGGAAAGAGGCAGAACGCGTCTTCCAGCAGTTCCGCGACGGCGAAAAGATCACAACCGATGACCTGCTCCTATTGCAGCGTGCAAAACTTATCTAATATTTTTTGGCGCCCTGATAATTATTTAATAGTTCCAGAAAGATGTTCTAGTGAATGTCAAAAGAGCGGACGCTTGTCCTCTGTGTCGATCGCGACGATGACCTTGGCTTTAAAGCCGGGATCAAAGGCCCCATCATGGGCAGGGAGGCGTCCCTCCATGCGGCGACCTCCCTCGCTCTGGCCGACCCCGAGGATTCCGATGTCAACGCGCTCTTTGAGACCATAAAGATATATGACGAACTCGCGGCGCGGGGGGAGGAGGTTGCAATCGCTGTCATCTGCGGCAACCACATGAACCTGATCGAGGGTGACCGGCGGGTGGCGTCAGACCTCGATACAGTCCTCAAGGTGACTGACGCAACATCCTGTATTGTCGTGACGGACGGTGCCGAGGACGAGTATGTCATGCCGGTCATCCAGTCCCGCGTGCCGGTTGGCAGCGTGCGGAGGGTGGTGGTCAACCAGATGCCAAACCTGGAGGGGACATATTACATCCTGAGACGTTTACTGGACGATCCAAAGGTTTCAAGGATTGTGCTTGTTCCGATCGGGCTTGCCATGCTCCTTTACACACTGGGCTACCTGCTTGGATACCCTGAGGTTGGGATCATCGTCGTTGTCGGTGTCATCGGCATCTACCTGCTCTTCAAGGGGCTGGGGATCGACGAGTTCTTCGGCTACCTGGTAAACTCGTTGAAAACATCGCTCCATGGCGGCAGGTTTACGTTTGTCTCCTACATCGCTGCAATACTGCTCTGCATAGTCGGTGTCATAATGGGACTTCTCAGCCTTCTGGAGTATTATGCGCCGTTTGGCATTGTCATCCAGGTTCTTTCCTTCATATATGGGGCTGTGGCATGGTTCATTGCCGCAGGCCTGGTTGCGTCGGTGGGAAAGATCATCGATATATTCTTAAACGAGCGTGAGACCATCCAGCGGGTGGTTGCCCTGCCGTTCTTCATCCTTGCAATAGGGGTCATCGCCTACGGGGCAAGCGTCTATATACTCTCGATCAGCAGTGATATACCGGGTTTCCCCATATCGAGCGCGGATGGGGTGGTTTACATAGTCATCTCGATCATAGGGGGGCTCTTCTGCGCATTCTTTGGTGTTTACCTCCAGTCATTCCTGGGCCGAGTGGTGAGAGAGGGTGAACCGGCTGCGCTGACGAAAGAGGCTTGAGGCCCGATCCGCTGCCAGCTGCCACCTGTTAACCCGCGGATGAGAGGTTGCAGGCCCTCATTGAGTATCAATCGCGCCTTTCCTGTAGGAGGATGCCCACTCTTGCTGTGAACTACCCCGCCCTGAAGGGCGGGGCTTCCTGCTTCATGGCCAACACTTGCACCACAGA
>DAFR01000058.1:0-393 GCA_002497965.1 Methanomicrobiaceae archaeon UBA436
AGGGGTTCAGACCATCAGCCGATAAACTTACTTTCCCCCGGGCAACAAGATGAGTATCATGGCAGAAACAGAGCAGTCACCCGGATACCTGCGCCTCCACCGCAGCGGCGAACTGGAGGAGCGGGCAGAGAGGGCGCATGAGGTGCTCCGCGACTGCGTTCTCTGCCCCCGTGAGTGCCATGTGAACCGCCTGGAGGGCGAGACCGGGTTCTGCCGGACGGGGCGCCTCCCGGTTGTTGCAAGTTACAACCCGCATTTTGGCGAAGAACCGCCGCTTGTCGGCCAGAGGGGGTCTGGAACGATCTTCTTTTCGGGCTGCAGCATGCGGTGTGATTACTGCCAGAACTTTGATATCAGCCAGGGAGGGGTCGGTTACGCCATCTCCTGCGACGA
>DAFR01000058.1:461-2174 GCA_002497965.1 Methanomicrobiaceae archaeon UBA436
CGGTCACCATAGCCGCCGGCCGTGGTCTGCGCATACCGCTGGTCTACAACAGCGGTGGATACGACTCTGTGGAGACGCTGCGCCTCCTTGAGGGTGTCATAGATATCTACATGCCGGATGCAAAATACGGGCGGGACGATGTGGCGCTGACGCTCTCGCACGCGCCGAACTACACCGCCAGCATGAGGCCTGCATTAAAGGAGATGCACCGCCAGGTCGGCGACCTGGTGATCGAGGACGGTATCGCTCTCAGGGGCATGATAATCCGGCACCTTGTGCTCCCGGCGAACCTTGCAAACAGCGAGATCGTTATGGAGTTCATCGGCCGGGAGTTGTCGCGTGACTCCTGCGTGAACATCATGGCCCAGTACCGCCCGGCAGGGAGAGTGCTGCAGGACAGGCTAAACCCTGAGTTTGCAGTGTTGCGGCGTCCGATCACCGCTGAGGAGTATGCCTATGCTCTCCAATCTGCGCGGGAGAACGGTCTTTATCGCGGGATCTTCTGAGAGGGGCCGCAAAAAGACTATCTGGTTGAACGGGAAGACTATACTCTTGATTAGAGGTGAAAGACGAGGGCTGGCTCCGGTATGCGGCGATGACCGATATCGGTATGCGGGAACGGAACGAGGATGCCTGTTTCGCCGGCAGGGTGAGCGGCTACCATCTCTTTGCCATCGCAGACGGCCTCGGGGGGCACGCCTGCGGGGATGTCGCAAGCAGGATGGCGGTCGAGGTCCTGGAAGAGGTCGTCAGCGAAGAACTCTCTGCGTTTGATCCTGCGGAGGCGCTCAAACGTGCGTTCCGGCGGATAAATACCGCGATCTTTGCTTTCAACCGTGAACGTGGTCTGAACGCCGGGACGACGCTTTCGGTGGCGATTGTGGGAGATGCGGGCAGGTGCTGGATCGGCACTGTCGGCGACAGCAGGACGTATATCATAACACCATCCTCGGTCTGGCACACGCGCGACCATACCTACGTCCAGAGCCTGGTGGACGCAGGGATGATATCCCCGGCAGAGGCGTTCTATCACCCGGCAAAGAACATCCTGATCAGGGCGCTCGGCCTGGAAGCCCGTGTAGTGGTGGATCTCGACGAGAGGGAACTCTCTCCCGGGTCAGTCCTGCTGCTCAGTTCTGACGGGCTTCACGACTACGTCCCGGGGGATCTCATCCAGCAGATCGTGAGGGCAAACGATCCGGATACAGCGTGCCGGAAGCTGATCGATGCTGCCAGGGAAGCCGCAAGCACCGATAACACAACGGTCATCGTCGCGAAACCCCTGCTTGGTGCCCGGCATCCCTGAGCGCCTCAACGATGGCCGCGCGGACAGCCTCCACGCTCTCGGTATCGAGGGCCAGGCGCAGCGCCCTGATCGCCTCCCCACCACCGATCTGACCGAGGGAGCGGGCGGCGCTCCGCCGCACAAACTCGTTCTCGTCGCGCTGAAGGGCTGCAAGGCTGGCGACCGCCCGGGAGTCGCCGATCAGCCCGAGCCCTTTTGCCGCCATGTAGCGGACGTGGTCCCTGCCGTCCTGCAGGGCAAAGAGAAGAGGGTCATACGCTTCATGCCCGCCGATCAACCCGAGCGCCTCGGCCGCACGGTAACGCACCTTCCAGTCAGTGCTCTCCAGCAGAGCGATGCAGGCAGGCACGGCCGGTCTTCCGATAGCCACAAACCCGCGCATCGCCTCCTCTCGCACCCCCTTCTCC
>DAFR01000058.1:2254-2605 GCA_002497965.1 Methanomicrobiaceae archaeon UBA436
CTTCCTCGATCATACGTTGCAGGGGTTGTATAATAAACTCCTCAGGCCCCTGACTAGACGCTGGAGACGGGCCGTTATACCGGGGGGGGCGCCTTATGCTCATCAGAACAGATTCCCGATGAGATAGAGTATAAGGCAGACTGAAATAAAAATTCCCGTTCCGGATATGACTCTCCCGAGAGCATTGAATATGAGATCGCTTGCAAACCTGTTCTCCTCAGCGTACATGGAAGCGTGTTCTTTATCATTGGATATATTCTTTCATTAGAATAAAATATAAACCAACTATGTGAACTACCCCGCCCTTCAGGGCGGGGCTTCCTGCTTCATGGCCAACACTTGCACCACAGA
>DAFR01000121.1:0-4363 GCA_002497965.1 Methanomicrobiaceae archaeon UBA436
AGGTCGGTTTCACCGCAAAGGAGCATGCTGAGATCGGTTACGAGACCTGGATGGGCGGGTTTGATTTCGTCAAGGACGACGAGAACCTGACCTCCCAGTCGTTCAACAGGTTTGAGGACCGCGTCCGCGCGATGACAGATATGCGGGATCGCGCCGAGCAGGAGACAGGTGAGGTTAAGTCCGCGTTCATCAACATAACGGCTGATACAGAGACTATGAAAGCGCGGGCGGAGATGCTTGCAGACTACGGCTGGAATTACGCTATGATCGATGTCGTTGTGGCAGGGACGGCCGCGGTCGCGACCCTTCGTGACCACTGCTCCGATCTTGGGCTTGCAATTCACGCCCACCGCGCGATGCACGCGGCCTTCGATCGGGACGAACGGCACGGGATCACCATGCAGTTTCTGGCGAAATTGATGCGGTTGATCGGCGTTACACAGATCCACACCGGGACTGCCGTAGGTAAACTGGTCGGCACCAGGGCCGAGGCCACGCTGCTTGCGGACATTCTCCGGGAGCGGCATGTGAACGCTCTCCCCCACATGGCCCTGGAGCAGGACTGGGGCGACATAAAAAGCGCCTTCCCTGTCTCCTCCGGCGGACTCCATCCCGGGCTCGTCCCGGACGTCCTCGATATATATGGAACCGACCTTGTCCTCCTTGTGAGCGGCGGGATCCACGGCCACCCTGAGGGGACCAGGGCGGGTGCGATGGCTGTCATGCAGGCGATCGAGGCCTGGCAAGAGGGGGAGAGCCTCGACGAGAAGGCAAACCATGCACCGGAACTCAAGAAAGCCCTGGAGAAGTGGGGCTACTACAAGCCGAAGTGACTGCCGGCTCAAGAGCCTTTGAGGGCTTCTCAAAAGGCGGTTTTTCCCGGTGTGGCCTGCACGTTACAGGAAGTGCCCCTCAGGGTGATGCCTGAGTTCACCGGATACGCTGAAAAGGGGGAGGCCATTCCACCATTTCCCCTATTTTTGATTTCCCCACCGTCCAGTGCCCCCGAGAAGATGTTCAGCGTTCGGGTCACGTTTAGACCAGATGAGATTCCTCTGCGTCCAGGATTTGGCTTCTCCTGGCGATCGTCGCTCACTGCCCGCCAATCCACAGGCTCTGGGGCATGGAGGCGCTGGAAGAACCAGATGATCTGGTTTTTGCAAAGAACAGAGGCATAAGTCCCCCCGAGGAGAGATGGGGGAGCAGTCACGAATGTTTCGAGGCCATCTCAAGACCTCACCGTTGCACCATCTTCGCGATCCTCACGAGTCCCTCCCGGAACTCATCGATGTAGCCCTGCATCGAGAGGCTCCCCTCCGGGAATGGACAGTCGATATCGTAGAGTCGCTCAATCATCGGATCCGAGGGGAGCAGGTCGACGGCGACCCCGCTCTCTTTTGAGGCTTCGACCACCGCCTTCCTGAACGGCCCGATGCAGTAAGCAAGTCGGTGCCGGTAGGTGTTCCGTGTCTTCTCAAGGTAACCTTTCAACCGATAGACCTCTATCCGGTGAAAGTCGCGCCGGATCCGCTCGTCCGTTGTCCTGCCGAGCATGTAATGGTAGTTGCAGAACGGGTACATGCACTCGAGCTCCGCAGGAACCGTCCCGCAGGTGCCAAAGATGACAATATGGTAGTCCGCAGGATCCAGGAAATCATCGATGATCCGGCGAAAAAGCCGATGGCTCGGGCTCTGGCTGTAGGGTTTGCGCACCGCACAGGGGAGAAAGAGGCCAATCTCTCTTGGTGCCACCGCATAATCATCGATGATAAACCGGTACGCGTCCTCAAACTCCTTCCGGTAGAACGGCGGGTCGAATATCTCGATCTGGTTACCATGCCTGTCCTGCACAACCTCGACCACCCGCGGTCCGGTCTTACGCATGTGCAACCACCCTGTCGGCCTGCATGACTGGAGATTACCCCCTGAACAGGGTAGAGATTTGATCCGGGAAGCGGAAAAAGCATTCTGGAAAGGTGTATTCCTGCCGCCCGGTGAGAGTTGCGTGCAAGAGATCTGCAGCGCAGCCAGAGTGAGAGGGCGACCCCGTCCTGGAGTAATAAAGGCAAAAGATTTAACCGTTCAATACCCTATATAGCATTGTTCGAATGAACGCGAACGGACTCTGCTATCGCAGAGGATCATGGAGGTAGGTATATGAAACCCGAGGATTTTGAGAAGATCATCAGCAGTGCCATAGACAGCGAAGTGGAATCGTACACCTTCTACAAATCGGTTGCCGACAGGGCGAAGGACAAAAGCCTCAAGACCATCTTCCTCGACCTCGCCGAGGACGAGAAGGGTCACCGTGAGTATCTGCAGCGGGTGCTGACCCGCGGGCTAAAGGAGATGCACTTCATAGACGCCCCCGACTACAAGGTCACCGACACTCTCAACGAGCCCGAACTCTCCGTCGACATGAAGCCGCTCGACGGTCTGCTCCTGGCCATCAAGAAAGAACTGCAGGCTGCCCAGATGTACTCCAGGCTGGCCAGAGCCTCTGCAGACGCAGAGCAGAAGATGGTCTTTGAGCAGCTCGCCAACATGGAGAAGGGGCACAAAGCCCGGCTCGAGGATATCTACACGAACATGGCATACCCCGAGGTGTGGTGATAGGCACCGCCTCACACAACAACTTCTACTCACGCTCAAACTGCCGTGACAGAGGCGGCCGGAACACCCGATGCCGCCTGGTCATCGGCCTCCCTTTTATTCTATATATTTAAAACTTCCCATTAGCAAATGGCTATGAGGAAGCAAGACAAAGATATCTGGATACCCAAATGAAGAAGATCATCATCAGGGGAGCGCGGGAACACAACCTCAACAATATCACCGTCGAACTCCCGCGCGACCGACTCATCGTCCTCACTGGTGTATCCGGCTCAGGAAAATCCACGCTTGCTTTCGACACCATCTACGCCGAGGGGCAGCGGCGCTACGTGGAGTCGCTCTCCGCCTATGCGCGACAGTTCCTGGGTCTGATGCAGAAACCAGACGTCGACAGCATCGAAGGGCTCTCTCCTGCCATATCCATCGAACAGAAGACTACATCAAAGAATCCACGGAGCACCGTCGGCACCGTCACCGAGGTCTACGACTACCTGCGGCTCCTCTTTGCCCGGGTTGGAAAACCCTTCTGCCCGGAGCACCAGATCCCCATAGAGGCGCAGTCACCTGAGAAGATCGCAGACCGGATCGCCTCCACGATGACCGGGACGGTCACCATCCTTGCCCCGATAGTCCGGCAGAAGAAGGGGACATACCAGCAGGTTTTCCGCGACCTCAACCGTGAGGGTTATGCGCGAGTCCGGGTGAACGGAGAGATCCGGCGTACAGACGAGGAGATCACCCTGGAACGTTACCGCAAACACGACATCGAGGTTGTCATCGACCGCCTCTCCGTCGACGAGCGCTCAAGGCTTGCCGAGGCCGTCGAGAACGCCCTTGAAAAGGCCGGGGGACTGGTCATCGCCGTCGACAGCGAGGGGCGCGAGGAGACCTGTTCCTCGCTCATGGCCTGCCCGGTCTGCGGGATTGCGTTTGAAGAACTCCAGCCCCGGATGTTCTCCTTCAACAGCCCGTTCGGTGCCTGTGAGGAGTGCAACGGCCTCGGGATCCGGATGGAGTTCGACCCCGACCTTATAATACCTGACAGGAACAAAAGCATCGCCGAGGGCGCCGTCGCGCTCTACCGGAACTACGTTGACGGCTACCGGGTGCACCACCTCGCTGCGGTGGCCGACCGATACGGGTTCTCCCTCCTGACGCCGATAAAGGATCTGACCGAACAACAGTATCAGGCACTTATGTATGGCTCGAACGAGCGACTCCGGTTCTCGGTGGAGGCAAGGAACGGCGACTCCTCATGGTCACATACCGGGAGATGGGAGGGGCTTGTGCCCCAGGCAGAGCGGCTCCACAGCCAGACGAGATCGGATTACCGGCGCCGGGAACTCGAGAAGTTCATGCGCGTCCTCCCATGCCCAAGATGCGGCGGCCGGAGGCTCAAGGAGAAGGTCCTCGCCGTGAAGGTCGCCGGGAAGTCCATCGTCGATGTCACCGACCTCTCCATAACCGAGGCGCTTTCGTTCTTCAGGACGCTAGAACTTACCGAGACCGAGCGCGAGATCGCAAAACAGGTCCTCAAAGAGATAATCGCCCGTCTCGAGTTTCTGGAGCAGGTGGGTGTCGGCTACCTGACGCTCTCGCGGAGCGCCGGGAGCCTCTCCGGCGGTGAGGCGCAGCGGATACGCCTGGCAACACAGATCGGATCAAACCTCACAGGTGTTCTCTACGTCCTGGATGAGCCCTCAATCGGGCTGCACCAGCGCGACAACCGGAAACTGCTCGAGACCCTCCG
>DAFR01000121.1:4476-4870 GCA_002497965.1 Methanomicrobiaceae archaeon UBA436
CCCGAAGTCATCGCGGCGACACCGGGTTCGCTCACGGGGAGGTACCTTGCGGGCGATCTAAAGATCGAGGTCCCCGCCAGGCGCAGGAGGAGCGATCGTTTCATCCGGCTCTCCGGATGCCGGGCAAACAACCTCAAGGAGATCGATGTCAGGATTCCGATCGGCGTCCTGACGGTTGTAACCGGTGTCTCGGGTTCAGGGAAGTCAACACTCATCTACGACACACTCTACCGCGCACTGATGCAGCGGCTCCACAACTCACGCGAACCCGCCGGCGAGTTTGATAGCCTCACGTTTGATGAAGAGATCGACAAGGTGATAGTCATAGACCAGAGCCCCATCGGCCGGACGCCGCGCTCGAACCCGGCAACCTACACCAAGGTCTTTGACGAGA
>DAFR01000121.1:5045-5220 GCA_002497965.1 Methanomicrobiaceae archaeon UBA436
GGGTAAATCAATCGCCGATGTCCTCGATATGAGCGTCGAGGAGGCGCTTGCCCTCTTTGAGAACGTCCCCTCCATCAGGAACAAACTCGAGACACTCTCCAGGGTAGGGCTTGGCTACATCAACCTCGGGCAGAGTTCCACGACCCTCTCTGGCGGCGAGGCGCAGAGGATCAAG
>DAFR01000121.1:5235-5402 GCA_002497965.1 Methanomicrobiaceae archaeon UBA436
GGAAGGACGCTCTACCTCCTCGACGAACCGACTACGGGGCTGCACTTCCATGATGTGAAGAACCTGATCGCCGTCCTGGACGATCTTGTGGCCCGGGGGAACACCATGGTCGTGATCGAGCATAACCTGGATGTCATAAAGTCAGCCGACTACATCATCGACCTGGG
>DAFR01000055.1 GCA_002497965.1 Methanomicrobiaceae archaeon UBA436
CCCGCCCGAGAGGCGCGGGGATGAAAGCAGAGCCGCCCTTCCCGTAATACGTTTCGAGACAATACATTTTTCTGTCCGCGCATCCAAAAACGTATTGTCTGCGTTGCGAGAACCAAGCAACCGGAATATATAATCTGCTGTAGGGCCGGGACGGCCCGAACAGGGTAATCAACGCCTGTGGAGATCATGTAAGGCCCTCCGGGGCGGGTTCGATGAAGCAGGAAGCCGCGCCCGAGAGGCGCGGGGTAGTTCACTTTGTTTGACCTCCCACGATATCAAGCGCGAAGACCACCGTAAGTGGTCGGCGGCAGGGTTCGTTGGCGCGAGGGTTGCCGAGCCAGGTCAAAGGCGCTGGATTCAGGGTCCAGTCTCGCAGGAGTTCGAGCGTTCAAATCGCTCCCCTCGCATACGTTTTTTTAGTTGGGTTCATCCGGTAGCGGTGCATCGCGGTCTCGATGCATGAGCACAACTGTGGTCAAACCACCTTCATAAGGATGGTCGCAAGCGCAAAAAGGAGCAGGCCGTTGATCACGACGATCCCTGCGATGACCATGCCCGGGATGAGGCCCGGCAGCAGCATGCTGATACCAAACGAGATCGATACAACGTTCAATACCGTCTGGGTGACCAGAAGTCTCTTGAGGGTCGGCAGCAGATCTGCTGGAACAGCGGTCGCAGGGCTATCGGCGCCCTGCAGCATCGGAAGGAATCGTTTTGCAAGGAGTATTGCTCCCCCGGCGATGTTCAGGATCGCAAGGAGCACCCGGATCAGATCGGTCAGGACTCCTGGAACGATGCACGAGAAGATCCCCATCGAGGCGAACACGATCCCGATGATGACAAGCAGGCGCGAGCGTCTGTACTGACCCATGGGGGTCTCTCCCAGTGCAAGCATCTGGATGGCCATGATGACCAGCAGAAGCCCGAGTTGTCCGTCCGGTGAGAACGGGATCGCACCTGTGTTTACCGGGAAGAGCAACAGTCCCAGGAGAACCAGCAGGACACCGACCGGGATGACCAGTGCAATCGAGAGCGGGATCGAGGTCTCCCTGAAGATTAAAGGGGGATCGCTGGACTTCATGGGGATCGCGCCCTCCTCTCTCCGGGGGGATACGCCCGGTTAACGGCCTGGATGCACCAGGAGAGATAGAAGAAACTGATACCGTAGATTATGAGTAGAACCGCCGTCTGCGGGTCGGTTGTGATGCCGGGGAGGAGCGTGACGAGACCGAGAACGATCGAGAAGAGATAGACGAGGATACAGGCGAGCGTCAGTTGCCGGAGGATCCCGGGGACCTTCAGCCACAACCTCGCCTTATCCCGGGAGAAGAACAACTGCAGCATGAGCGAGACCCCGCCGGCGAAGAGCAGTATCCCGACAAGGATTCGAACCGGTTCAGCAAGCAGTCCGGGTATGAAACATGCGACCATCCCGATGACCGCCGTGCAGACACCGAGGAGTATTATCGCCCATGAACGCCGGAGATCGCCGAATGGCGTCCTTCCCATTGTTATCATCTGAAACGAGACGATAACGAGAAACAGCCCGTAGGTGCTGTCGGGGGCGTACGGAAGTTCACCTGTGTGAATCCTGAATAGAAGCACGCCGAAGAGGAGCATGAATACGCCAAAGACTACCAGTATGACCACTTCGAGAGAAAGGTCGGACTCTGCTCGTGACTTTAAACCGGAACTCTCGTTTCCGGTGGTCTCTGTTACCATCCCGGTCGCTCCATTCTCGTCTCCTGGAACCGGCGTCCTTATATGGGCTTATCGGATGAAGAGTGTGTTGATCTCCCTGGATATTTACATTGCGGTAATATAGCGACCGGGATCTGCGGTGAAGGTCACAGTGTACTGGTTTTGAGGCAAAGCCGTTTGTATGCCGGATCGCAGATTGGTGTTTTGGCGAAGATCTTTCGCGCGCAGGGAGTTACGACAGAGTCTGGTTTCTGTGCCGGCCGGATGGTTCTCCCGATGTGGGGTTACCTCCAGCCCTGCGCTCAACCCTCGTGCCGGCGGAGAGGATCCGAACGGTATTTGACCCGGGTTTCTCAGCTCATTTGCCTGTATGATCCAGGGCCAAAAGTCGGTCAATTCTATCAGCATTTATCTTACAGGGCCTGAATCAAAAGATCCGGCGTCCGTAACAACGAAACACAAAGTATATGCCCTGAGGGTGTAAGGCAGGTGGAAGGATGCCCATGTTCCGACCACAGGATGATTTCACCTACCTGATGCCTGTCCACTTTGGTGGCAGCAAGTTTGACCCGGAGACTCTGGTCACGCAGAGAACGACGTCACTCGCGATCAGTTACGAGACCGAGAGAGACCTTCTTGAAAACTATATCCCAGAAGGATTTGAACTCCTGGCACCTGAAGTGCAGGTTGTTTTCAGCAGGTTCACCGAGATCAACTGGTTGCAGGGCGGACATTACAACCTGATCAACGTGGCAGCACCGGTCCGGTTTCATGGAAAGAAGGACGAGATCGACGGTGCCTACACGCTTGTTGTATGGGAGAACAGAACCGCACCCATCCTCGGGGGACGGGAGCAGACCGGCATCCCGAAGTTGCATGCGGATATCGAGGACCTGCACATCCTGCGGCCTCATTATGCCACCACCGTCAGTTACGAGGGAAATACCTTCCTCAGGATGGGTTTTGAGGCCACAGGGTCGATAACCGGGCCTGAACTGGAGGCGCTGAAGTTGCAGTTCGTCTCCATGAACACGCTGGGGTGGAAGTATATTCCAAAAGTCGGCGCTCCGGGGGCGGAAGTGAGCGAGTTCGTCCTCTACCCGCAGGGCATGGAGGTGGAGACGGCACAGGCTGGAAGTGGCAGCCTGGAGTGGATCGAGCAGACGCCGATGCAGAACCCTGTCCAGTACTACATCGTCAACAGTCTTGCGGCCCTGCCCATGAAACGGCTGACGCAGGCGACAATGGTAGATGGTAGGGCCGTCCTCCATGCGATGGGCGCAAGGGTCATCGAGTAGTATGGGGTGAGAATTGTGGTTGATTCGGATTATTATAAAGGCAAGGTCTGCATCGTTACCGGTGCAAACTCCGGAATCGGGTATGCCATCAGCGAAGAACTCTTAAAGAGGGGGGCAATCGTCTACATGGCCGGACGCAGTCAGGAAAAGATTGCAAAGGCCGTCGGCCAGCTCGCTGCCCATGGCGACCGGGTAAAGCCCCTCGTCATGGACGTGACCGATCAGGAGCAGGTTCAGCGGGGTATCGAGACGACGGCAGCAAAGGCCGGAAAGCTGGATATCCTCTTCAACAACGCAGGTGTGGGTGGGACGATGCCGTTCGAGAAGGCCACCCTCGAGGACTGGAAGACCATCATCGAGACCAACCTGTGGAGCGTCATATACGGAGTCCATACCGCGGTTCCGATCATGCTCAAGCAGGGGTTCGGGCAGATCGTGAACACCAGTTCGATAGCCGGGATCGCTCCGCCTCCGTTCCAGGCGCTCTACTCCCTCACAAAGTACGGTGTCACCGGGATGACCGAATGCCTGAGGTACGAGTATGCGGATAGAGGGCTCTACTTCTCGACAGTCTGCCCGGCGAACATCGCTACACCGATCTTCAATAAGGGTATCGACGGCCAGGCGCACGGCGAACTGAGGATTCCCGACGACGCTTATCCTGTCGATAAGGCGGCATCGCTTATCCTTGACCGGGTCGCGGAGCATAAGGGGATCATCGTTGTGCCTGAATCTCCATACACCGAACTCTGGCAAGGGTATGTCCTCGGCAGACCGGAGATCGAAGAGACGTTGCTGCAGATGGCCCGCGACCGCAGGGAGGCGTTCGAGCGGAGCGGGACATACTTCTGATAACCACTCTTTTTGCCCTGATATGCGGCGTGAGGTGATCGTTCGAACCTTCTGCTACCATGGCGCTCTTACCAGTCTCCAATCGGGAGCCTGCGTTCGCGTTTTTCCCTGGAACAGGTCCTGCCCTCTGCCGGAGAGAACGCTTTCATCCTCTTTCCCATTCCGGAAAGGCTAACTCCTCCTCTGGCAAAGGAAGAGATATCATGGAACGCAACAATGCCGGGGCTGACCGTTGTTCTGCGGGAGCGCCCGGGCCGAGGGTTGATCGGAAGGCTCTCCTCGAGGAGATCGCCGCTTTTACCCGCAAATACGGGGATATCCTTGCCCGGTATCATCGCTACACGATGGACGAACTCAAACAGATCGAGCAGGAGTGCTGGGCGCTGCACGATAAGGCGTGCAGCATGGGCGCCTGTGGGAGCGCCGGGGTACTCGCTGAACTGGAGTACCTCATCACCACGGCAAAGGAGATGAGGGCCCGGATGGACGAATCCCGGGGCTGACCCGCGCCTCAGTCGGTTTTGAGCAGCCCCTCGATCAGGCGGGCGAAGAACGCGCCCGAGAGGGGTTCTTCGTAGTCTCTCCCCTCGATGCTGAACCGCAGGACGGCGTTATCCAGGCCTGAGTAGTATTCTGTCTTCTGTTTTCCCTCGCGGTTTATGGCGATCCCGTCTTCACAGGGTTTTATCGATATGATCTTTCCCAGGTTGACGCTTGTCGTCCGTTTCTGTCCCGCAAACACAAGGCGTCTGTCTGTCAGGGTGAGAGTGCCTGAATCGATCGAACGTATCTCTTCATGGGACTCGCTCCTGGATGCAAACCCGCCGGTTCTTATGTAGACCCCTTTAGCGATTCGAACACTCGGTCCCGCACCGCCGCCGTGCGTCTCCCGCACGGAGCGGGGTTCACTCAGGGTGACCGCTGGGATTGTTGCCACCAGCCTTTCGCCCTTCTTTGGAACGATCGAACCGGGGGCAGCGGCGTTCAACGGCGGGATCTGCCCTTCCCGGACTGCCGTGATGAGGTGGTCGAGATTGAGTTCTCGCTGCCTGGCATCGGAGACCCCGCCGTCGGCGATACGTTTCCACTCTTCATCGCTCAACGTCTGGTTGGCGCAGTCGCGCCATGCGGGCCTGGAGGTATCGGAGATGTTTGAGAGTTTGAACGTCCTGCTGCCCTCTCTGGTGAAGACTGCTCCGCAGTTCGGGCACGAATACGATTCTGTGGTCGTCAAACCCAGGAATCCCCTGCTGACGGTCTTTGAGAGGCGACCGGCTCTGCATGCAGGGCATCGTTCATACCATCTTAGCCCCTTCTCCGGGGCGGTCGCGGCAGGTTGGTTCAGGGGACTGCCACAGTTGCTGCAGTAGTTCCCCTCATCTTCGTAGCCACAGTTCGGGCATCGCATCTGGATCAGCTTCCGTTGCCGTGTATGCCACACCCGCGGTCGTCATCTCCAGCAGGGTGGCATTGCGTAAAAAGGTGATCGCACGCATTATATCTCTTACCCCTGGTTTCAGGGCCGAATCTATCCGGCATCGATGCAAAACGATCGGCGATGCCCCTGCGGGGTATGGTAGAAGAGCCAAAACGAGGAAAGCGTCAGGGCGTCTCTGCGCTCGGGTTCTGTTGCCGGGGATACGAACGCCGGGGAGGGGGAAACCCTGCCCCGTACTTATGGGAGCAGGAGAGAGGTCGTGACCGGGAAAAGATTACCGCCGCCGTCCACGACTCGTCGCTACCGGCGAGGTTCTTGTGCCCCTGGCGGGGTTAACCTTCAATTGCTCCCGTCCCGCCGGGTGGATTTGACCTCCTGTGACTGTAGCGCCCCGATGGCTTTGAGCGCCCTGTAACCCTTTCCGGTTATGATGTAGTCTCCCCGCTCGTGCTGCTGGAGGATCATCCCGGCATCCTGGAGTTTCTTGAGATGAAAGAGCAGGTTTCCCCCTTTCAGGCCGGTCAGGGTTGAGATCTCCGAGAATGTCTGCGTCCCGGTGGCAAGTGACTGGACGATCCTGAACCTGTGGCGGTTTGCAAGCGGCTCAAGAAAGTCCTGAACCAGGGTATCTCCAGGCAGATCGGCGATGGCCAGGGTATCTTCCTCGCCCTGGTAGATCCCGAGCGATCGCATCAGGTCGATCTGTTTCTCAAATAGACGGTTTGTCTCGGCAAAACAGGTGGAGCAGTTCTCAAATCTCCCCTCCTCTCGCATCTTTGCCAGTCTGTCGCGGTATGACCGGACAACCTCTTCACGGACCTCGCCGTCTCCAATAAGTTCTGCTGAACTCTTGAGAAAATCGTAGAATGTGGCGTAACATTGGTCACGCATCGGACAATCCCGGATCATCCGTTCCTGTAGCCCGCGCTCCGCGTCGCCAAGATGCTGCTCGACAAAGAGGCTGGCATACTCTTTCCTGAGCCCTGAAAGCGCCATCTCGATTTTCTGGCTGTTTGCGTGGTCTATAAACCGCCGCAATTCGTTTCTTAGAGCCTCAATCTCTTTTTGGACCACCTTTATCTCACGGAGATAGTTTTCTGCTCCGTCAGTCACAGGCATCCCTCCTCTGATAAGGTTCCCGGGTGTGGCCGGGGTCGTTGTGTTCGGTCATGGGAGTGTAGCACCCGGTTTGTTGTATAGTTTAATGACGCTAATCTATATTAATATAACTGTCGAATATGATGATCGGTGAGAACCATGCCTGAATGGTGCTACACCAGAGAGTCCGTATCGGACGAGAAGGCGGAGCAGGCGCTTCTTGCAGTGAAGAGCGCCTGTTTCGGCTGTGCAGAGCACAGCAACGACTGCTCGCTGGCAAAGGCCGTGCGGGATATCACTGAGATGCTGGAGGTAAAAGAATGAACGTAAAAGAAGAGATCCGGGCACAGATCATCGGTGCTCTTGCCGGTGCAAAGTTCCCGATCGGTACGCCAGAGGAACTCCTTGCTGCATTCCCTGATGGAGCAAAGACCCGGTGTAAAGCAGGCGATGTGGAGATGACCGCAGGTGAAGCGGGCTCTCTCCTGAAGTCAGAGGATTTCCCATTCAAAACCCCGGAGCAGGTGGCCGACACCATTCTCTCCCGGGCGGGAATGTAAACTTTTTTTTGCGCCCGCGCTTTCCAATGCCCCCGAGTATATCTTCAGGCGTCCCGGTGAGATCCACCTTAAAGATCCTGTTTCCGGCCCTTGCGCGGCTTCCAGCGGTCTATCGCCACACACTGCCTGCGCCGGAAGGTGGGTTTGGTGACGAAGGACGCGCATCGGATGCGACTTGATCGTCCCCCCCCGCATTACTGCCGGGGAAAGGTGTGAGTTTGTATTTCAGATCTATGACCTGATGGCTCCGGGTTGTGTCTGCGAAAAATATGAAAAATAGTTTGTTCAGTCTTTTCTCCCCGCAACCAGGAGCAGCCCCGCAATCAACAGGGCGCCGCCAGCAATGGCCGGAGAGAGAGGTGCGGTCTGTGTGGGTGTCGTGATCGGGTTCAGCGTCACGTAGAGGTCGACGGTCTCACCCTTCCCGGGGTACTGCTCGACGGTGCCGGTGTAGGTCTGATACCCTTCCTTTGTCACGGTGTATGTCCTGTAGGGTGTTCCGGTCGTGTAGACCTCCACGGTAAGGACTCCCTGGCTCGTGACACCCTTGACCTCGTTATCGAACTGAACCGTTGCCCCATCAACGTTGACATGGACGGTGTACCAGCCGATATCCCCGCCGATTATCGGTGCTGCTGTGGGCTGGACGGGGTTGAGGGTCGCGTAAAGGTCAAAGACCTCCCCTTTGGCCGGGACGGATGTGACATCACCATAGTATGTCGTGTAGCCGTCTTTCTCCACGCGGAAGGTCTTATAGGGAGTTCCTGTGGTGTAAACAGGGACGTAGAGCACACCGGCCTCGATCGTTCCCTGATACTCGTTGTCAAAGTAGACATCTGCTCCATTCACGTTGCAGTTCACTGCATACCATCCATTGTCTCCGCCTATGGGCGGTTGAGCGCTCGAAGGAAGGACAATAAAACAGCAGGCGAGAAGAGAAAAGATCAGTAGGTTGCGTAAAACGCTCTGCATGCAGAGCCTCTACCCTAATGAGCAAAAAATCTTTCTTAAGTGTTTTGTCACCACTCCCCGCCGGGAGAAAAGAGCCGGAGGGTCTCTGGAGAAGGTTGTGCAGATCGGGTGCAATTCTTTATCGTCGGGACGCCGTGCCCTCCCTCATTATCCCGTCACGAGGGGGGCTGTGGCGGTGGCAGGTGAGCATTTTTTGCGCACTCTGATTCCAGTAAGGGTATACACGCGAACGAGGGCATTCTTTGTTAACGGGTGTGCGAAACCACCTGGTTTTGGGCGTCCCAAAGGTCTAAACCTACGGTCCAGCAGGGAAAAAAAAATTCTGAAATGGCTCTGGATTACCACAGAATATATATCGTAACGGATATTACCACCCTTCGGTTTTTCACCAAAATATATATGAAAAAACCACCCTACTACTGGGTTAAGCTCTCCACGTATGTCTCGAGCTGGTGTTCTGGATGAATCATAGAAACCGACTTGAACTGAGAAAGTTCGTGGCCCCAGAATTTGTCTGCGGTCAGGGGGCGCTCGATCTTGCGGGCCGGTATGCCCATAACCTCGGGATGCGACACCTTCTCCTTGTCACCGACCCTGGTGTCAGGGCCGTCGGGTGGGCTGAGGCCGTAGGGGAGAGCCTGACCGAAGCCGGGGTCTCGTTTACCATCTATGACTCTGTCAGCCCGAACCCTCGCGCCGGTGAGGTGATGGCGGGGGCGGAGGTGTATTGGTCTGAAGGCTGCAACGGGATTGTCGCGGTCGGTGGAGGAAGCCCGATGGACTGTGCCAAGGGCATCGGGATAGTGAGCGTGAGCGGCCGGGATATACTTTCGTTCGAGGGTGTTGATCAGGTCCCGCTGCCCCCGCCGCCGCTCATATGCGTCCCGACGACAGCTGGAACATCCGCTGATATCTCCCAGTTTGCTATCATCGGGGACGAAGAGGGTAGACGCAAAGTGGCCATCATCTCCAAGGCGCTCGTCCCTGACGTCTCGCTGCTCGATCCCGAACCCCTGACGACTATGCCGCGGGATCTTACCGTGGATTCCGGTATCGATGCCCTCACTCATGCGATCGAGGCATACGTCTCAAACGCCAGTTCCCCGATCACCGATCTGCATGCCCTTGAGTCGATACGCCTTACCAGTAAAGCGATGCCGGCGGTCCTCGAGAACCCTGATGACCTGAACCTCCGGTTCTCGACCCTCCTTGCCAGCCTTCACGCCGGTCTTGCGTTCTCCAATGCAAGTGTCGGTGCGGTGCACGCCATGGCGCACGCTCTCGGCGGGGTCTATGACCTTGCACACGGCCGCTGCAACGCGCTCCTCCTTGAGTATGTGATCGAGGCCAACTACGAGGCGGCGTCCATCCGCTACGACCGGATTGGCGCGATCCTCGGACAGGGGCAGGACGAATGGATGTCACCTGCAGGGGTGGTGGCGGCGTTCAGGAGGTCGCTTGGCATCTCCGGGACGCTTTCCACGCTCGGTGTCACCAGGGACATGATCCCGGCCCTTGCAGAACGGGCATACGTTGATCCATGCCTTGCAACAAACCCCCGCGATCTTTCCCGCGAAGAGATTGAGGAGATCTATGAGCGAGCACTCTGACCCCCGGCTAGCTCGGGAAGCCCTACGTGAGAAGATCATCGGTCTCGGGGAGACCTCCCACCATAAGAGTTACTACCCGGAACTCCAGAGCCGGCTTGCGGAACTTGAGCGGTTCAGGGCGCTGCTCGATCAGACATACGATGCAATCTTTCTGATCCAGGCAAAGGGCGGGAGAGTTGTGGACTTTAACGCCACCGCACAGAGGTATCTCGGATACTCAAGGGAAGAACTTCTCTCCAGATCTTTTGAAGACCTTGTATGCCCCGAGCAGAGGTCGGACTTCCTTGACTATGCCCGGCGAAGACACAGGTCGCCGGCGGAGTCGGGGGAGACATATAGGGTCTCGCTTCTCACGCGTGATGGCCGGGATATACCTATGGAGGTTGCTTTCCGTTCGGTCACCTTTGGCGATGACCGCTACATCGTGGCGATAGCACGGGACATCACCGAGCGCATCCGGATCGAGCGCGACCTCAGGATCAAGGAGAGCGCGTTCGAATCCTCGATAAACGGGATCCTGATCGCCGATCTGGAGAGAGCGGTCACGTATGCGAATCCGAGCTTTGCGGAGATGTTCGGCTACAGCGGTCCAGAGGCTCTCAGGGGGATGAACCTGGAGAGTTTCTTTGTCGACCCATCCGTTGCGGAAGAGATCGTCCGTGATCTCCTGCAGAACCGGCCGGTCATACTGGAGGTGGAGGGGTTGCGACGCGACGAATCGTCGTTTCACATCGAGGTCTCCGGCAGCGCTGTGCAGAACGAGACCGGGCAGCCTTTCTGCATCATGCTGATCGTCATGGATATCACCGAGCGCATCAGGCTTGATAATCTGAAGCGAGAGTCCTACGCGCAGCTTGGAAAGAATATTGAGCAGTTTGCGGTTATCGGAGACCATATCCGGAACCCCCTCCAGGTGATCGTCGGCTGCGCGGAGATGATAGACGACCCCCTTGCGGAGAAGATCCTGGAGCAGGCGGGGCTGATAGATCGGTTTATCGCCGAACTTGACCGGGGGTGGGTTGAGTCCGCAAATGTCAGGAACTTTCTGCGGAAACACGGTGAGGAGGCCGAGTTGCCAGAGAGAAGACCGATCCAGCCTGACAACTGAACTGATTCCATTCTGCACAAAAACGGTAGACGCCCCGGCCGGGATTTGAACCCGGGTCGAAAGCTCCGGAGGCTTTCAGGATGTCCACTACCCTACCGGGACTGCTATATTAAATTGTTTCATATGGTGTGAACTACCCCGCGCCTCTCGGGCGCGGCTTCCTGCTTCATCGAACCCGCCCCGGAGGGCCTTACATGATCTCCACAGGCGTTGATTACCCTGTTCGGGCCGTCCCGGCCCTACAGCAGATTGTATATTCCGGTTGCTTGGTTCTCGCAACGCAGACAATACATTTTTGGATGGGCGGACAGAAAAATGTATTGTCTCGAAACGTATTACGGGAAGGGCGGGGTCTTCCCGCTACGCCCCCTTCACCCCCGCAGGATAAAAGGCCAGCGGAGAGCCAGGAGGTTTTCAGCCTCTCCGCGACTCGTAGAGGTGCCATATCCTGCACGCCCCTTCGTGGCTGACCATGCATGGACCGACCGGGGTGCGGGGGGTGCAGGCCTTCCCGAAGAGTTTACAGTCAGCTGGCCTCGCGATGCCGCGCAGGACGCGGTCGCAGATACAGGCGGAATGCTTCTCCACATGCCGGATCTCGATATCGAACTTCTTCTGCGCATCGTAGTCCTCAAACTCCGGTTTCAACCGGAGGCCTGAGGCCGGGATAACCGGGAACCCCCGCCACTCGACATCGAACGGTTCGAAGACCTCATACATAAGGCGTTTTGCCTTGACGTTTCCCTCCCGCGTGACCGCACGGGGGTAGGCGTTCTCCACCTCGTGTCTTCCCTCGCGGACCTGTCTGACCGCCATCAGCAGCCCGAGGA
>DAFR01000014.1:0-14616 GCA_002497965.1 Methanomicrobiaceae archaeon UBA436
AGCCTTGGCTGGAGAAGCATAAGGAAGAGTTGATCCTTGAATTCCTTCCTCCCTATAGCCCTCAACTGAATCCGATCGAGCGAGTGTGGAAGGAGACTCGAAAGAAGGCTACTCATAACAAGTATTTCTCCACCCTCTCGGATCTTGCTTCTGCGATTGAAATTCAATTTGAGCTGGAGTCAACCGAATACCGCCCTGGCTCAATTATGCGTAATTAGTTAAGACGTTATAGTATGGAACTAAAAATGATTGGTGCACTTGTCTATCTCGCTCTGGCGGTCGCAGTCGGGTGCATGTGGGGTTTTGGTCGGGCTCAGGTTTCCGCGCCCCCTCTTCCCGCCGTGGCGGGTGCAGGAAAATACTCTCTCGCCGCAGAGTTCCCGGAAGTGCAGGATTCGTATACGCCTTACCGGGTGGTTCCGGTCACCGTCACCGGGGAGCAGGTCCAGGAGATTGCAGAGCGGTTCGGGCTCTCGGGAGAACCAAAAGCGGTCAGCGAGGCGACCGGGGAGTTCCTCCTTGTCGACGCCTCGAAGGAGCCGGAAGAGCAGATATCGGTGTATGCGCATTCCGGCGCTGCTGTTTTCCTGACGCTCATGGTATTCTGCATCGTCAGCCTGACACTTCTCGTCATCCCGCGCCTGTATGGCTTTTGCCGTGATGAGTGGCGACGATCTTCCGGCTAGAATCCAGTTGGGTTTCTCAAAGGTCTATGCGGTTGGGAGCGGGAAGGATAAAGCGATCACCGCGGTGCCAGAGCAGGTACGGAAGACTGCGGAAAGACCAGGACAGGGAGTATTCCCTGATGTGCGAGGTGTTTGGGTTGGAAGAGTGTATGAGTCAGGGAGATGATTATATCCATTCAAACATGGGAAAAGTAAAAACCAAAATGGCCTTCCCTGCGCTACGTCTTTGAGCGGAAGAGAACGCGGGCCAACCGTTCGACAAAACTCTCTTTGACTTCCTCGGTCTCCTCTTCGACGTACTCAATGCCTGCCACATCCGCTGCAATGTGTTTGAAAGCACGGGATGCGCCGGATGCGGGATACTTAACAACGATCGGTGTCCTTCCCGCGGACGCGCGCCGAACGTTTGGGTCCTCGGGTATGACCCCGATCACCCTGGTCCCAAGCAGTTTCTCCATCTGAGCTGTGTTGAACTCATTACCGCTGGTTGCGACCCGGTTGATGATCGCCCCCTCTATATGCCCGCCGACGGTCTCGGTCAGGATCTTTGTCTTTAAGGAATCGACAATCGAGGATATCTCGGGGTTTACCACCAGGATCACGCCGTCGGCGAGAGTCAGCGGGATGACACCATTCCTGCTGATCCCTGCAGGAGCATCCAGTATCAGTATATCGAACTCGCTCACGAGATCCGTCATGACGTCTTTAAGCCGATCCGGGTTTGACTGCTGGAAGCCCTGTAGAGAGAGTCCGGACGGGACAACCTTTACCCCGAACGGCCCTTCATAGATGGCATCCCTGACACGCGCCTTACCGGCCAGCACCTCGTGCAGGGTCACAGGCAGTTCGTCAAGTCCGAGAATGAGCCCGAGGTTCGCCATGCCGACATCGGCATCCAGAATGCAGGTCTTCTTACCGTAATGGGCAAGCATCGTCCCCAGATTTGCTGTGACTGTGGTCTTCCCTGTACCGCCTTTACCAGAAGCAATTGTGTATACCTTTACCATGTAACCACTCGGTGTTTCGGTCTGGTTGGTCTCATACCCAGTGCTGCAGGGTGTTCTGTATATCCTTTTCGAGTGCGTTTCTCTGGTCATCGGAGAGGGGTGCCGCAGAGCGGGTGATTGCTATCACCGTCTCTCCACGATGAGACATGCCAAGGAGTTCGATTCCATTCTCACCGCGGAGTTTCCCCTGCAGGTAGAGGTGGCTGTAACGCGCGGCTTCGTCCTCGCTCCCCGGTTTCGTTGAGGCGATCAGGAGGCCGTCAGCGGTAGCCAGGGTTACGGATTCAAGACCATATTTCCTGCTGATCGCACCAAGAGCCTCTTCCAGGCTCCCCATCGCGCCGGGTTCGATGGTGGGCTCCTTGCTGGCCGGGCTTAGTGTCTCCGCTGGCGGCAACGGCACCTGCGGAGGGCCTGCCATCCTGAGAGCCCGACTGATCTCCGCAAGGTAATAGGTAATTGCGGCAAAACCCATCGTTGTTATTATCGTGAGGAGGATCAGAAAAAACTGGATGATACCGGTTGAGTCCATTCTGTTATCAGCCCCTGAAGTTAGGTCTCGTTGTCCTTGATGAGATGATCCAGGTGAATCTTCTTGAGCATTTCCTTGCAGTTCGTCCTGAAGTTGCTGACAAGGTGATCGATGTTTATCTCTTCCATGTTCTGGAGGAGTGTGTCAATCTCGTCACCTTCCGGTTGAGAGGTCTCGGCAGCTTCCTGCGTGGGTTTGGCTCCAGGCCGGGGAATGCTCTGCGACTCGGCGGCAGGTTCAGGGCTGTGCGCGGAAGAACTTTTTCCCACGCCGGGGGCAGTATCTGACCTTTCTGGAACCGTACCTGCGTTCGAGGTTTTTGCAGGTTTAACATCTGGAACTGGTTTCACCTCTCTGTGAATACCACTGCCTGCTGGTTGTTTTCCGGGGGCGGCCGGCTTTGCTCCTTCTGGAACACCTCTTTTCGGTGACGATTTCCCGACCTTTCCACTTGTGGGCACCTCGATCGCACACTGGCGGTTAAACTCCTGTGAGAGTCGAACCTGCTCTGGCGTCAGAAGGTTCAATTCAGCACCTGCCTCTTCCTCGTTCCCGAGCACCCTATCAAGTGCCTGATACCCATTCAGCCCTCCATACTCGGCAAGCACTACCGAACCCTCGTTCAATACCAGTGTCGCGTTCTCGCTGCCAAGGACAATCCTGCAGATCCCGGTGAACTTTGCTGCTCTCATCTCTTCGATCAGAGCAGGGGTTGCCGTGGACTTGATGATCTTGTGGAACCGGCCGCGTGGCAGTTGCATTCAGGCAAAGCTAGATCTGTTGTAGAGCATAAAGTTTGTCATTTATATCTTTCATGAGAATGAGGCCGCCAAACCAGTAGCCGCACTGGTTTGATGGGCTGCGCACATGCTACCAGGAAAAGATGAGGAGTTTATATCACAGAATTGTTGATCGGATGACATCAGAATAGAGGTTGGCATGACCCTTGAGCTTCATCTGATGGTATAACTACTGCCTTATAGTTCCACTACAGTCGATCCAATCCTCCAGTATAGCCAGGATCTTCTCTTCGGCAACCCGGATCCCCACCATGACCGCCGGATCAATCTCCCGGCTGAATGCCTGGATCTCACCCACTTCAATCCCAATGGTCACGATCTCCGCCGTATACCCGAGTTCCTTTGCTATCGCCACCGCGTCCCCGATCCCGATATCATGGGATATGCTCGCGTGGAACCCCCGGGTTGGGGGGTTTTCGAACGTTAGGACATCGCCTGCACGGTCACCTATACCTACCATAGCATCGACGATAACAACCTTATCGTAGCCTTCCATAAGCG
Organism: Methanomicrobiaceae archaeon UBA436; assembly: GCA_002497965.1. Taxonomy (GTDB): domain Archaea; phylum Halobacteriota; class Methanomicrobia; order Methanomicrobiales; family Methanoculleaceae; genus Methanoculleus; species Methanoculleus receptaculi. The sequence goes on from DAFR01000014.1 coordinate 3,527, forward strand.
CGATCAGGCCAAAACCACCGCTACCGCCGTCAATCGCATCAACGCCAGGGAATCTCCCCTCAAAGAGGTGCATCGCAAGGATCCCTGCTCCATCATTTCCCATGATGGGGTTGCCGCACCCGATGATGCAGACACGGTTTTCGTGCATCTTTCTCTTACCTATTGATTATATCTGGGTGGGTACAAAATGGTAGTGGATGACCCCTGATCACGAGGACCCGGTTTCGGGAGGGGGTGATGAGGCGCATGATCCACATACTACCGAAACCGACCGACACGCCGGAGGATAACTCGACCGGTGCCGTTATACAGGAACTGGAGAAAGCAGGTGCCCGGTATCACGTTCTTGACCTTGATACAGTTGACCCCCTTAACTCGGGGCTTGAACATGAACTCATATGGGTCTGTGGTATCCGGCAGGATATGCATCAGTTTGAGACCCTTAACGTACTCTCGCTTTCCAACCGGATTATCAACACTCCCGCAGCCATCGCTACCTGTGCCTCCAAGGTGATGACAACGGCACTTCTCCTGCAAAGAGGGGTGCGGACACCGGCGACAGTCTACGTCTCTTCAGAAGACCAGGCGCGTGAATTTCTCAGGCGGCATGGAAAGGTTGTCTATAAGCCTGTCTACGGGTATGATGGGAATGGCATCCGGCTTGTGACAGAGCCCGGCGACCTCGGGCCCGGCCCCTGGTATCTTCAGGAATACGTCCCGAACGATCGGGACTTCCGTGTCTTCGTCCTGGGTGGAGAGGCGGTTGGCGCCATAACCAGGGTCTCTCGGGGGTTGATGCACAACATCCATCAGGGCGGGATCGGTATGCCGGTCGAGATCGATGACGAGATGCGCGCCATAGCTGAGGCGTCTGCGGCAGTGGTCGGCGTCGATTACTGCGGTGTCGACCTTCTGTGCGATCGGGAAGGATACACAGTTCTTGAGGTGAACGGAACTCCAAACTGGCACTGTATGGCGACACCTATCCCGAAACTGCTTGCCTCATACCTCATCGAGTGCGAACGCACGATGCGTTCCTGAACAGAAAGGCGCGGTTGGTGAGGTGACACCGGGCCTGCCCGCACCCTGTATCTCTTACTGGAGGTACTCGAGGTCTTTTAAGGTCTTATCGGCGAGTTCTTTCATCCTGGCAGAAATCCTGCTTGATGACGCGAATTCCACGTCCTTCATGGCGTTTGCAAGTTCAGTTCCAAGCACGAAGATAGCGTACTTGTGTTCCATTTTGCTCTTATGCACCTGAGAAGGGTCAATCTTTAATGCGTAGTATTGTGAAAATTTCAGATCCGGGTTCTGCAACTCAAAAAAATCTTTAATCTCTGTGAGAATACCATGTAGCGCTATTAACTCTTCCTTGTGCATCATCCTCTCCCCGAGAGAAAAAGTGGTGGACGTGAATATATATAAATTTGCACCGGGGACCGGCATCAAACTATCTTTATGAGTCGGATCGAGAGTGGGCGTTTTATAATTCCTTTAAAATCTGTGGCAGCCACGAACTCAAGGTCCTTTCCACCGAGTTGATCGAGGAGCCTCTGGTCGATCACACGGTCAACGACAAGCCCTTCAACATCGCCGTTCAGGTTCTGGAGTGCACTCTCGACATCTGCGGCGCTGGATTCCAGGAGGACGGTGTAATCGGGGGAGAGAAACCTGGCAATCTTCTTGTTCCGGACGTCTGCCATGTGTTCACCAAGTGTCGAGGGTGACTTTTTGCCCCCCCCACCCGGCGGTGGCTGATCATCCTCGCCGCCCGGAGATCTGGCAGCCGCTGGTGTCGCATGAACCGGCAACCGCTCTGTAGCCTCCTCCAGAGGGATGTGCTCGATCAGGCCGACCGCAGGCACTTTGTTGCGGAGCGCTTTAACGATCTCTTTGCGGCTCATCTCCTCGACGCTCTTTCCGCGCGGGCAGTAGGCCACGAAATCAATCTCAGCGACCTGGAGGAGTTCGCGAAGGATCAGGTCGCCGCCCCGGTCGCCGTCTAGCAGCGTGGTCGCAGTCTTCTGTGTGCAGAGATCGATTATAATCTGAGGGATGTTTGTACCCTCGACTGCTACGGCGTTCTTGATCCCGTGACGCAGGAGGTTGGTGACATCGGCACGCCCCTCGACAATGATTATGGCATCAGAAGCCATAACATGAGGGCCGGCGTGGACTCTCTCTTCCCCAAGGTACTCAAGTTTCTCGATTCGGATGGCTTCCCGGACCTCGTCGAGCAGTTCATCGCTGTTTATGGACCCCTCATCGAAATTTTCAAGTAGAATCTCCTTTGCGCGCTCGACGATCCGGCGTCGTTTGGTCACCCGGATATCCTCGATGCGGTCAACCATCACGTGGGCCGTGCACGGCCCAACCCGGTCGATCGTCTCAAGCGACGAGGCCAGGAGCGCGGTCTCTGCCCTGTCAAGAGATGACGAGATGAGAATCTCACCCTTGGTCTCACCGCGTTTTGTGGTTATCTGCACGTCTATCCTGCCGACACGGCCGGTTCTCTGCAAATCGCGCAGGTCAAGGTCTTCGCCGAGCAAACCCTCGGTCTGGCCGAAGATGGCGCCCACTACGTCGGGTTTATCGACCACCCCCTCGGTCTGCAGCGTAAGGTGTATGAGGTATTTTGTTGTATCAGGTGAATACATGGAGTCCTGCCTCCTCTGTAAATGTAATCCATATTTCTGTATTTTCCACGGGTTTTTGCATGCGCGGACATACAGATAGATATATATTTAAGCTATGATTACTTAAATCAGATGGAGGTCTCACAGCAACCTTTTTTAAGGACATAATCTAAACCTGGAAAAGGCTTCATCACATATTATACTTATATATCCCTCTCCTTTTTGCTGTCTTCTGGCTTTCGTAATGAGAATTGCCGTAAAATTGCAGGTTATGTCTCCGACAGACCATTCATGCGTCGAAGCGGTTCAGGCATTCGAGAGCACGGGAACGTGATAAACCGGAGATCGCCACAACCTTTGATGAAGATGCATGCCCGGCAACGATCGTCACGTTGCCGCGGGACACCTCAAACGTCTTTGCCAGGAGGTCTATGACGGCACGGTTTGCTCTCCCGCCGACTGCGGGGGCTGCCACCTGACATCGGATACTCCGACGCCACTCGTTGTAACCCGCGGGGAACAGAGACCGTTTTGCACCTGCTGTAACGTCGAGAGCAATGGTCACCCCATCCGGTGTCTCAGAGACAGCATTGGCATAGGTATCCATCAGAAAAGCCCCTTGAACGAGTGTCGCCCGGCACTAACGATCCAGGATCACTGGTGGCCTTGTGCCGTCCCTCACCCGATCGAACCCATATGCCGGGCGTGCCTGTCGCGCACCCGGGTTGTCCCGTGGTTCATATCCTGGCGTCCTGCCTGTGATCACCCGGGGACCTATAAGGTGCGCTTTATCGGCTATCCATTATTTATCTCACTGCAATAAATATCCTTTGCCGGGGCAGAATCGGGGGCGTGCCTCCAGGAGGTCGCCGTGGGCGTAGACCCGCACTCCTCCCACGATCACCTCTTCCGGAAAGACCGCTTCACTCCATTCAAACGGCGACCAGCCACACTTCGTGTGGAGGCGGGAGGCATCGATCCGGGTGAGTTCGTCAGGGTAGAGGGCATAGTCCGCCCTGTCACCCGGTTCGAACCCTGCGCGAGGGATGCCGAGGATCTCCGAGGGTCTCCACGAGGTCTTCTCGATCACTGACAGGAGGCTGATCCGCCCCCGGTACACCGCCGCCATCAGGAGGGGGACCATCGTCTCGAGACCGGGGATGCCTGAAGGGGCTGATCTGAACGGGACGCTCTTCTCGGCAAGAGTGTGTGGGGCGTGGTCGGAGGCAATGACGTCGATCGCATCCCAGCATGACCATAGAGCACGCCGTGTCGCTTCGTCCCTTAGCGGCGGGTTCACCCTGGCCAGGGTGTTGTCCGGATCGAAGTCTTCGTACGAGAGAAAGAGGTGGTGGGGTGTCACCTCTACGCTGCCGCGGGCAGCCCTGACCGAGGCAGCGGTGCTCAGGTGGCAGAAATGAAGCCGCATCCCCACCGGTGCGAGTTCGCCAACCCTCCCTGCAGCGCGTGCCTCGCCCTCACCCGGCCGCGCACGGTCGTGCTCGGCTAGGGTTTCCGGCGCCGTTCCGCAGACCTCCTCGACATGGACGGTTGCAAGCCCTCCGAGGGTGTGGATACGGGCGAAGAGAGTCCTCAGGCTCTCCAGGTCAAGCCCCTCCCCATAACTCGACGGTGCTGCGAACGTCTCCCCGAACGCCATCGCGCCTGCCCTCCACATCCCTGTCAGGTCCGCGTCCGGGAGGACACCAGCGTTAATGGCAAACCCGCATACGGCCTGTTCCCCTGCCTCGCGGATGCGCGCCCGGAGGCGGTCGGGTGTGGTGATCGGGGGGACTGTGTTTGGCTGGTCGACGACGAGCGTTACCCCGCCGGCGACCGCGCTTACCGTGCCCGAACGCCAGTCTTCCTTATCTGCCTGCACCCCGCCCCGCATGTGGACATGCATATCGACCGCGCCGGGAAGGCAGGTGAACCTGCTGCAGTCTATCGTCTCATCGGCACGAACCGCTGCGCCGACGTGGCGGACAACACCGCCAGTGACGGCGATATCGGCGCACCTTCCTGTAGGTAGTGCAACGTTCCGGAGCAGCAGGTCGGCGGTCACCGGCAGCATGCCTCCAGGTCGTCCCGGGTCATATAGTGGACTTCAACCATGCAGGCGGGGTGGTAGCGGGTCTTTGACTCGCGAAGCCCTGGCGCACCCATGTCGCACTCCCGGTTGATGTAGCGGTAGCGGTCACGAAGTTCTCTCGCCGTCTCGCTCATGATGACCTTGTAGATGTCGCGATATGTCTCAGGAAGAGCTTTTTCAAAGTGGACGACGGCCATATTCCTGTTTACTGGCCCCACGATTGATATCGCCCCGAGGGCATCCCCAATCCTTATAGCCCAGCCCTCAAGCCCGATCTCGAAGAAGTTGTTCACGGCAAACAGGATGGCCTCTCTCTCGTAAGCAAGGATGGGCATGGAGTCACAGTCTCGCCACTCGCACCAGATTATCAGGAACTCCCAGACGTCGTCCAGGTTATCCCTGGTGATCTCCTCGATGGTATAGTTGTAGTCCCGCGCAAACCGGTTCACCTGGTGCCGTATGGTGGCGTAACCCTTCCCCGGGAGATCGGCAAGGTCATCCGTCCGGTAGACGTAGTCAAAGAAGTTCCTGTCCGGGTGCAGCGGGAGGTCGGGGTAACACTTCCGGATGAATGCCTCGCCCGCCGGATCCAGAACCTGCAGAGGCGTCTCCCCGCCCTCCCGGAGTGAAAGGTCGATGACGTCATCGAGAAGGTCGGGATCTTCAGGGCCGATCGGGTAACGGAAGGCGGTTACACCGTCGATAGTGCTTGAGAGGATGATCGAACCGCCGGCCTTGCAAAAACGGTAATCCGCATAGTGGTTCCAGCAGACCATGTTTGCGAACGTGTTGTCGCTGTGCATCTGGGGGTGATGCTGGTAATGCTCCTGGAACACCTCGCGATCTTCCAGGCTTACGGGCTTGAAATCGGCAAATCTTAACATGTCTCATCTCTTTTCTGGGTACCATCGCATGGGTGTGTGCCCTTCCATTCTCTGAAAGCCGGACCTGGCATAGAATGCCTCTGTTCCGGGCTCGGCTATAAGGGCGATCCAGGTGACACCTGCAGACGTACACTCTTTGAGCAGCGCAGATAAGATCATCGTTCCGATATCCCGATCCCGGTAGTTTGGGTGGACGACCAGATCCTGGACGTAGCCGTCCGATACCCCATCCGAGATCACCCTTCCCATGCCTACCGTTCTGCCGGTCGAGGACTCAACTGCGACGGCAAAGGCGAAACTCCCTCTGATGAGTGAGGACAGACCTGCCGGGTTCCATTCTTCTTTCCACCAGCCGCCAGCCCGGTAGAGGTCTGCGATCGCATCCACGTCCCAGGCGTCCACAATACGTACCTCGACGTCTATCTCATCCAGCATCGAATCTCACCACAAAGAACCTTTCTGAAGCGATCTTGAGACAAAAAAGTGGTGGTCTCTCCCTAACAGACCCGCGGTACCGGGTCACCGATCGGCGGTTCGATGAACCGCTCCCCCCCTACGGTGGTTCGCATGACAACATGCGACCCCTCAACGACCCTGCCGATGATCGCCGCCTCACGCCCATAGGGGTGCGAGCGTAGCGCCTCGAGAACCGTCTCCGCATCATCGGGCGCGACTCCCATGACGACCTTTCCCTCGTTCGCCACCTCGAGCGGATCGATACCGAGCATACCCGCAGCGCTCCGGACGCTCGCCCGGATGGGGAGGTTCACCTCATCTATTATGACCCCGACACCGCTCTTCCTTGCCATCTCGTTGATTGCGTTGGCAAACCCCCCTCTGGTCGGGTCTTTCATGGCGTGAATTTCGCCGGCAGCAAGCGCCCGTTCGACAAGCGGCCAGAGGGGGGAGACGTCGGACGTTATCTGGCCGCCGAAATCGAACCCCTCCCGATGGGCCATGATGGCGATACCATGGTCGCCGAGGGTGCCGCTGACGATGATCAGATCCCCGACCGAAAGCCCGCAGTCCCGCACCACCCGTCCGGCTATGCCGATGCCGGCGGTGTTTATGATGATGGTATCAAGCGCGCTCCGCTCCACCACCTTGGTGTCTCCGGTGACAAGGTTTGCCCCGCATTCCCCAAGTGCGGCATCCATGGAGGCGACGATCCGTTCGAGGTCTGCAACCTCGAAACCTTCGGGGATGACCATACCGCACGAGAGTGCGATCGGCCGCCCCCCCATCATGGCAAGGTCGTTTACTGTTCCGCAGATGGCGATGCGACCGATGTCCCCGCCCGGGAAGAAGATCGGCGAGACAACATGGCTATCGGTCGTAAAAACGATGTTCTGGCCGTTTAGCGGGATGACCGCGCCGTCGTCCAGCGACTCGAGCCCTATCCCGCCGGCGTTGTTGTGCTTCAGGTTGGTGATGACGCGCAGGAGTTCACCCATCACCTCGCCGCCGGCACCGTGCATGAGATTGACTTTCATTCTCCGTCCACTTCTATCTCAATCCTGGTGACCACAATCTCCATTCCTGCAACGACCTCAGGAAGCTTGCCGCAGCGGGGGCAGACAAACCGTTCGTCTCCCTCGTAGCCGCAGGAGCAGCGGGTGCGCACCTCGACGTCCTGGCAGGAGAGTTCGGTCGCCGGGAAGAGCGGGTCGTCCTCGACGATGACGTTGAAGAGAAACTCAACCTGTTCTGGATTCACCATCGCCATCCTGCCGACGTTCAGTGTGATGCGCTTCACCTCTTTTGCGTCGTTCTCCATCGCAGCCCGGCGGGCGGTTGTGTAGATGTCATAGGCGATGCTGTACTCGTGCATCAGTCCTCCATCGCAGCGTAGACCTGCTTGAAGACCTCACGGGTCTCAAGCCCCTCCTCTCTGCTGAGGCGTTGGATGGCAAACCCAACATGGACGAGCACAAACTCACCGACCCTGACGTCGACAAGGTCAAGCCGGACTTCCTGTTTCAGGTCGCCGAAGTCGACGACGCCGATGTTGCCCTCTTTTATCTCGATTACCTCAGCGGGTATTGCAATACACATGGCCTCTCTCCTTCTCATGTTAGTTTAGTCTGCGTCTCCAAAAAAGGTTGATCATGCTGCAGGAGAGAGGCGGGAGATGCCGTTTGAGCGGTGGAACCCCTGCCCCCCCACCGGTTTCCATATCGTTGCTCCATGAGCTGGATGTTCACGGCCGGCCATAAAGCACCAGCCCGATTTGTGACAGCCCATATTATGTGGGTGAATTTTGTAGAAACGCAAAACCACCAGGCGCTCTGCGCTTCATCCCCCTGAATAGACCTCTATGGACGCCCCTCGAATGGAATCCATCCACGTTTTTTTAGACCTTTCCGGCATGAAGTTGATTCCAATGATGGCGGGCACAGATAAAAAAAAGAGTTTTTATCAGGCGAACATCTCGCCGAAGGTTGTGTGTATGTGGTGGCGGTCAAAGTCCATCGAGAGTTTCTCGATCGCTTTCATGAAATCCTCCCTGGTGACGATGTCGCGCTCCATCCTGATAGCAAACATGCCTGCTTCCATGCATATCGCCCTTAGATCGGCACCGTTCTTGCCCTCTGTTAGCCTGGCAACCTCGGTTAGGTCGACGTCTTCGCCGAGGTTCATGTGCTTCGTGTGAATCTTCAGGATGGCAAGCCTCCCCTGGTGGTCAGGGAGCGGGATCTCAATCATCCGGTCGAACCGCCCCGGTCGTAGAAGGGCGCGGTCAAGGATATCGATCCGGTTGGTTGCCGCGATGATCTTGACGTCACCCCGGTTATCGAAGCCGTCCATCTCGGCCAGGAGCTGCATCAGCGTCCGCTGCACCTCGCGATCGCCGGAGGTGGTCGAGTCGCTCCGGTGCGCGCCGATCGCATCGATCTCGTCGATAAAGATGATTGAGGGCGCTTTCTGTTTTGCAAGGTCGAAGAGTTCCCTGACCAGGCGGGCGCCCTCACCGATGTATTTCTGAACCAGTTCTGAGCCGACAACCCGGAGAAAGTGCGCGTTTGTGTGATGGGCCACAGCGCGTGCGAGGAGGGTTTTTCCCGTCCCGGGCGGACCGTAGAGGAGCACACCTTTTGGCGGGGAGATCCCGACCCTCTCAAATAGGTGGGGCTTTGTGAGAGGGAGTTCTACGGCTTCCCGGAGCTCTTCGATCTGCGGTTCAAGACCCCCGATGTGCTCGTAGGTCTCGTCCGGGCACTCGACAAGTTCCATACCATAGACCTGTGCGTCATAACTCGTGGGGAGCACGTCGACGATCGCAAGGGACTGCTGGTTGAGTGTGCACCGCACCCCGGGCTTGAGGAGTTCGGGGTCTATGAGTTGGGAGGTGCGGACCAGAAAGCGCGGCCCTGCACTGCTGCGCACAATCACGCGGTTATTGTCGATAACGTCAGTAACTGTACCTATAACAAGAGGGGGGCTTCTGAGCTGCTCGATCTCGCTCTTCAATTTGCGCAGCTCACGCTCATAACGGATCTTCTGAGTCTCGATGTAGCGCTTCTCCGACTCCATCTGGCGGAACTGCTCGCGCAGTTCCAGGTTTCGGTTTTCGAGGTTGCTGATCCGCTCCAGGAGGTACTGGTAGATGTCTTCACCGGTTTCCTTGTCTGGTGCCTGCCGGGCAAAATCTCCCATGCGTCCCCTCGATTACTTATATAGGTTAAAATAAATATAAAGTTGTTTGCGAGAGTTATGCAGTGTGAACTATGCGGCGCCCCTATACAGGGCCAGTCGAAAATAATCCAGATCGAAGGAGCAGAACTCCGCGTCTGCGCTCGATGTGCAAAATACGGTACAGAAGTCCAGCAGCCGCGCCAGAGTGGTGGTTCGCAGAAGAAGCCAGGAATGGTTGCTACACAGACCCCCCGAAGGAAGCCCAGAGATGTCTTTGACCTGATGGAAGGCGAACTGGTCGAGGATTACCCAAACCGGATCCGCGCAGCCCGTGAAGAGAGAGGCTGGTCAACGCGTGACCTTGCGCAGGCGATCAAGGAGCGCGAGATCCTGATCAAGAAGATCGAGAAAGGTGACCTCATCCCCGAGGATGATGTCCGGCAAAAACTTGAGAAGGCGCTCAATATCAGGTTGATAGACTCGGGTGAAGATTCCATATCCATAGGGGGGCCTGACCGGGTGACAACGACCGTCGGAGATGTTATAGCCTTCAAGAGGAGCCGAAAATAAGTCATTCCCGCATTTTTTAGCGCGGGAGGGTGCTCCAGACTCTCGCCCGAGTGGATACCGGCATGTTTTTATTCACAAACAGATAACGCTACACTCAATGCGTGGTGAATGTTTTTTCGCCGGTGACCGTTTTTACCCCGGTTAACGGAGTAACCGTCACGCACGCAGGAGTTATTTGCCAGATTTTGACCGCTGATATCCGCAACTGCAGAGCGGCAGCGTTCTATCGCTATTTTAACTGGTTTAGCCAGTTTTGATCTTTCCCGGAAAAGACCGTATCATCAAATTCCGGGAGGAGAATGGTTATGAGAGGTAAAGAGATTCGTCTGGAACGTATTATGGATCGAAACACCGGCAGGACGATCATCGTGCCGCTCGACCACGGTGTGACTCTTGGCCCCATCCCCGGGCTGATCGATGTTGAGAAGACCATCGACCTGGTTGCTGAGGGTGGAGCGAACGCTGTGATCGGACACCTTGGGCTTGCTCTGCACGGTCACCGGCGGCACGGCCGTGATGTGGGTCTGATCATGCATCTCTCGGCGAGCACCAGCATAGGCCCGGATCCAAACGATAAGGTTCTCGTCAACACGGTCACAAACGCCCTGAGGATGGGTGCTGACGGCGTCTCGGTGCACATAAACGTCGGTGCAGACTCAGAAGCGCGGATGCTCCAGGACCTGGGCAGGATCGCGGTTGAGTGTATAGAGTGGGGGATGCCGCTCCTCGCGATGATGTACCCGAGGGGCAGGAAGATCGCAGATGAGCACGACCTCGAGAGCGTCAAACTCGCAGCCCGCGTGGCGGCGGAACTAGGTGCCGATATAGTAAAGACTGTCTACACCGGGGATCCGGACTCGTTCAGGGAGGTGACCCGGGGGTGCCCGGTGCCGGTCGTGGTAGCAGGGGGTTCAAAGACCGACGATCGTGCGATCCTCGATCTGGTGGAAGGCGCGATGGAAGGAGGAGCTGCCGGGATATCGATCGGACGAAACGCCTTCCAGCACCCGACGCCTGACCGTCTCATCCGCGCCGCCGCGCTGATCGTCCATGAGGGGCGGTCTGCAGAGGAAGCAATAGAGATTCTAAGGATGTGATAACAATGATTGGAAAAGAGATCCGGCTTGAGCGAATTATGAACCGGAACACGGGCCGCTCTGTGATCATCCCCATGGATCACGGGTTCACGATGGGGCAGATCGAGGGGCTCCGCAACATGCCAGAGACCGTCAACGCGGTAAGCGAAGGGGGTGCAAACGCCATCGTCCTCCA
>DAFR01000014.1:14695-20659 GCA_002497965.1 Methanomicrobiaceae archaeon UBA436
GACCCAAACGACAAGGTCCTTGTCTGCACTGTGGAGGAAGCGGTTGCCCTCGGCGCCGATGGTATATCGATCCACGTCAACCTGGGCGCGCCAAACGAGTCGCGGATGATCGAGTCGGCGGGTGAAGTCGTCCGGGACTGCAACCGCTGGGGTATGCCGCTCCTGATCATGATCTACCCCCGTGGCAAGGGGATCGATCCTGTATCACCTCAGACGGTCGGGCACTGCGTCCGCGTTGCCGAGGAACTTGGCGCCGACCTGATCAAGACGAACTACACAGGCGACCCTGACTCGTTCCGTCAGATCACCGCCGCCTGTTCGGTGCCCGTCCTGATCGCCGGAGGCGAGAAGGGTGGCGATCTGGAGACGCTTATGACCATCCGTGATGCTGTTGATGCGGGTGCGGCGGGTGTCTGCATGGGAAGGAACGCCTTCCAGCGCGACGATCCCGCACGGTTCGTGGCCGCGGTCTGCCGGGTGGTGCATGAGGGGGTAAGTCCCACCGAGGCCCTGGAGACGGCGAAATGAAACTATTCTGGGTTGATGTCCGGCCGTGGAGGAAGAACCTCGCGACCACTGCGATCGAGAGCGGGGCCGACGCCCTCCTCGTCGATGACGCAGAACGTGTTCGGGAACTCGGGCGGGTGACGACGATCGCACCAGACGGTGACCTGGTTCCGGGGAAAGATGTCTTCGAGGTTGAGATCGTTGATAAAGAGTCCGAAGAGGAGGCGCTCCGGCTTTCCCGGCAGGGCCAGGTGATCGTCAGGACACAGGACTGGACGGTGATCCCCCTCGAGAACCTGGTAGCGCAGTCAGAGAGGATCATCGCTGCAGTCTCGAACGCCGAGGAGGCGAAGGTCGCTCTGACGGTTCTCGAGCGTGGTGCGGCGGGGATCATGCTTTCAACCGATGACCCGGCGGAGATCCGGCGGGTGGCGGAGGTGATCGCCGGTACAACAGTGCCCGTCTCTCTCGTCCCGTTCGAGGTGACCCGGATCACCCCTGTCGGGATGGGCGACCGGGTCTGTGTGGATACATGTTCAATCCTTGCAAATGGGGAGGGGATGCTCGTCGGCAACACCTCGTCGGCGTTCCTCCTGGTGCACCCCGAGACACTGGAAAACCCCTATGTGGCGCCCCGCCCGTTCCGGGTGAACGCCGGAGCGGTGCACGCCTACACCCTCCTCCCTGACGGGAAGACCGCATACCTCTCAGACCTCTCGGTGGGTGACCGGGTGCTGATCGTGGAGCACTCGGGCGAGACCCACGAGGTGGTCGTCGGCAGGCTGAAGATCGAACGCCGCCCTCTCCTCCTGGTGGAGGCGAGGTCAGGGGAGGCGAAGGCGAGTCTGGTGCTCCAGAACGCTGAGACGATCAGGCTTGTTGGGGAGGATGGTGCGGCTGTATCGGTCGCCGCCCTGGCGGTGGGCGACCGGGTTCTCGGCAGTCTGGCGGAGGGCGGTCGACACTTCGGGATTGCTGTCAGAGAGACGATCCTGGAGAAGTAACGGTATGATTGCAGGTATCATCGGTGGCACCGGTCAGATGGGACGGTTCTTTGCCGGTGTCTTCCAGACGGCTGGCTGGGAGACGGTCGTCTCCGGGAGGAGGACCGAGCTCACGAACCGGGATGTTGCGGAGATGGCCGACCTTGTGCTGGTCTCGGTGCCGATCCGCGCCACCGCGGAAGTTATACGCGAGATCGCGCCGCTGCTCTCAGAAGATCAGGTCTTCTGCGATCTCACCTCCCTCAAGGTCGAACCCGTCCGGGCAATGCTTGCCTCCCGTGCGGAGGTGATCGGGCTTCACCCGATGTTCGGGCCGGGCGTCGCGTCGCTGCGGGGGCAGACGATCGTCGCAACCCCGGCGCGCTGCAGCCAGGAGACCCTCGATACCCTTCTCTCCGTATTCCGTGAGCAGGGGGCGGAGATCACCATCTCGACACCGGAGGATCACGACCGGATGATGGCGGTGATCCAGGGTCTCACCCACTTTGTGACGCTTGCAAAGGCAGAGGCCATTCGCAGGACCGGAACAGACATCGCGGAGTCTCTCCATTTCACAAGCCCCATATACAGGATCGAGATGGGACTGGTCGGGCGGATCCTTGCTCAGGACGCCGGGCTCTACGGGGCTATCCTCCAGATGAACCCGGCCGTACCGGAGGTGCTTGCCAGGTTCGAGGAGGCAGTCCTGGCTCTCCGGGAGATCGTCGAGTCGGGGGATGCCGACCGGTTCCAGGAGTTCTTTGCCGCCAATGCCGCGCATTACGCCTCCTACCTGGTCTCCGCGACCGAAGAGACCGACGATCTGATCAATCACGTGGTGAGCGGCCGATGACCGTCCTGACGCTCGGCCCCGCCGGGACGGTCAGCCACGACCTTGCAACACGGCTATACGGCGATGATATCGAACTCCTGCCGACGATCCGCTCGATCATAGCCAGGGTGGCGAGCGGTTCTGGCCGCGGGCTTGTGCCGATCGAGAACTCGGAAGCTGGAGGTGTGGGAGAGACGCTCCAGGGGTTGATGGAGTTTGAGGTCTCTATCACCGCCGAGGCCTACATGCCCGTTCGCCACCACCTTGCTGCCCGGTACGACCCCTCCCGCCTCTCGGTCATCTACGCCCACCCACAGACACACGAGCAGTGCTCCATCTTCCTCGACAATCTCGGGGTGGAGGTCGTCCACACCAGCAGCAACGCTGCGAGCGCGGTTGCTATGCAGCGAAACGAGAACGCAGGTGCCATCATTTCGGAGATGGCGGCACGGATCTACAGCCTCCCGATCGCCGTGAGGGACGTTCAGAACAGGAGGGACAACACTACCCGGTTTGTCGAGATCTCCCCTCTCCCCCGCGATCTTGCAGGATGCACAAAGTGCAGTCTCCTGGTTGACCCGGAGATCGACCGGGTTGGACTCCTTGCCGATATCCTGGGGGTTTTTGCCAGGCGCGGGATCAACCTGACCCGGATAGAGTCGCGGCCGTCCCGGAGGGGGATCGGGAAGTACATCTTCTTCATCGACCTTGAGATCTCCGAAGGCTGGCTTGAGGCAGAGGAGGAACTCAGAGGCATGACAAACTTGAGAGAACTAGGGTGCTATCCCCGCCTGGAGGTGCCGGGGGTATGATTGTCAGGGTTTCGCGGACAGGCCCTGTCGAAGCGGTCTTTGAGGCCCCGCCCTCGAAGAGTTACACCCACCGGGCTCTGATTGCGGGAGCGCTCGCGGAGGGAGAGACGCGTATCACCAACCCCCTCCGGGCGGTCGACACGGAACTGACCGCCGGGGGGCTTGAGGCTCTCGGGGTGCCGGTTGAGTGGCGGCCCGGAGAGGTTCTTGTCATCGGTTGCGGCGGTACCTTCCGGACAGGGGGCGAGGTGACCATCGACTGCGGAAACTCGGGGACGACACTGCGATTGCTTGCCTCCGTGGCGCTCCTTGCCTCCCATCCGGTGGTGCTGACCGGGAGTTCCAGGATGCTTGAGCGACCTGTCGGCCCCCTTGCCAGGGCGCTGGCGGGGCTCGGTGGTGAGGTAATCTTTCCCGGCAGGTCGGGCTACCCGCCGGTCCGGGTATCTGGGCGACTTCGCGGCGGGAGGGTGGAGATCGACGGGAGCGTGAGCAGCCAGTTCGTCTCGTCCATCCTGATGGCGGCGCCGTGCGCGGAGGAGGATGTGGAGGTCACGCTCCCGGTGCCCCCTGCCTCGCGGTCATACCTGGATCTGACACTGGATGTGATGCGGGAGTTCGGCGCCCGATTTGAACGGCGGGGCTATGAATGGTTCCGTGTGGAGAGCGGCGTGCCTTACCGGGGGAGGAATTACCGGATCGAGGGCGATTTCTCATCGGCGTCATACCTCTTTGCGATCGCGGCCATATGCGGCGGCCGGGTCACGGTCAGGGGACTGAACCCCGCATCCGTTCAGGGTGACCGCCGGTTCCTGGACGCCCTCGTCTCGATGGGCTGCCGGGTTGCCTCCAGTGATGACGCGGTGACGGTCGAGCGGACGGGCGATCTTGAAGGTATCGAGATCGACATGTCCTCCTCCCCCGATACCGTCCAGACGCTGGCAGCAGTGGCGGCGGTGGCAGGGTCGCCGACGACAATCACCGGGACGGCGCACCTGCGCTACAAGGAGAGCGACCGAGTCGCGGTGACGGCGGAGACCCTGCGCAGGATGGGTGCGGGGGTCGAGGTGACGGCGGACTCCATCAGGATCAACCCAGCGCCGCTTCACGGCGTTGCTGTCGACCCCCACGACGACCACCGGACGGCGATGGCGTTTGCCGTCCTCGGTCTTGCGGTCGGCGGGATGGTGATCCGGGACCCGGGATGCGTGGAGAAGTCTTTTCCGGGGTTCTGGGAGGCTCTCTACGGGGAGGGGCTGCTGTGAGGGTCATACTCATCGGTTACCGGGGGACGGGGAAGACCTCGGTCGGGCGGATCCTTGCTGAAAGCCTGGATTTGCCCTTCTTTGATACCGATACGCTTGTCGAGCGAACGGCCGGGGTCTCGATCCCGGAGATCTTCCGGCAGCACGGCGAGGCGCGGTTCCGCGCCCTCGAGCGCGGGGTTATCGAGTCGCTTGCGGGTGTGGAGGGGGTGATCAGCACCGGCGGGGGTGCGGTCTGCGACCCCGCAAACGTCGCCGACCTGCGGCGGCATGGGAGGGTCTACCTCCTCTCCGCCTCGCCGGAGACCATAGGGGAGCGGATCGCCGGGAGCGACCGCCCGGGGCTGACCGATCTCCCGCCGGAGGAGGAGGTGCGCAGCCTCCTTGCCAGGCGAAAGGACGCCTACCTTGGCGCCGCAGATGCCTGTGTGGATACCGGTTCCCGAACGCCGGTTGAGGTTGCCGGTATCATCCTCAGGGATATCCGCGGTGAGAATGCTCTCCCGCTGGAAGGGCGGCGCGAGCGCGACGACCTCCTGGAGCGGTTCGGGCTCTCCGGTCTGCGGGAGATGCTCGGCCGTGACCCGGGGCTGATGGTCTGCGGCATCGCCGGTTACCCCTGCGCCCACAGCAGGAGCCCGCTCCTCTACAACCGGCTCTTTGAACGGTTCGGGATGAACTACCACTACACCCGGTTCGAGTGGCCGGACGTCGGAACGATCATCCGTCTGGCATCCCTGCTGCCGACAAAGGGGCTCTCTGTCACCATCCCGTTCAAGACCGATGTGATGCGTTACCTGGACGAGGTGGACGAGCATGCGGCGGCAATAGGTGCGGCAAACACCGTGGTCAGGTGCGGTGGCAGGTCTTACGGGCATAACACCGACTGGCTGGGTGTCCGGACGCCGCTTCTCCACCGGCAGGGCGCCAGGGCGGTTGTGCTCGGTGCGGGGGGTGCGGCGGCCGCAGCGGTCTACGCCCTCTGTTCGCTCGATATGGAGGTGACGATACTTGCCAGGAAGCCAGATGCTGCACGGAGACTTGCAGAACGTTTCAACTGCCGGTGGGGGGGGCTGGAAGATTTCAGGGGGTGCAAGGCCGATGTGGTGCTGAACGCAACCCCGGTCGGGATGGAGCCGGACACCCGGAGCCTGCTTGACGCCGGCGACCTGGAGCAGGGGATGACGGTCTTTGATCTGGTCTACACCCCGCCGGATACGCCGCTCATCCGGGCGGCGAGGGAGGCAGGGTGCGAGGCCATACCCGGGACGGAGATGTTCGTCCACCAGGCGGTGGAACAGTTCCGGCTGATCACCGGGATCGCGGTCTCGCCGGAAGAGGTTCGGGAGGTGCTTTCATGAACACGTTCGGCAGAAATTTCAGGTGCACGACGTTCGGGGAGAGTCACGGCAGGGCTGTTGGTGTGGTCATCGACGGCTGCCCACGGGGGATGCCCCTGACGGAAGGGGATATCCAGCCCTACCTCGACCGCCGGCGGCCGGGGAAGAGCCCGCTTGAGTCCGGGCGCAGGGAACCAGATCGGGTGGAGATCCTCTCGGGGACGT
>DAFR01000014.1:20703-20858 GCA_002497965.1 Methanomicrobiaceae archaeon UBA436
GTTCGGAGGACTACGACGCGCTCCGGGACGTCTACCGTCCCGGGCATGCGGACTATACCTGGCAGGTGAAGTACGGGTTGCGCGACCACCGCGGCGGGGGCCGGAGTTCCGGCCGGGGGACGGTTGGGCGGGTCGCTGCCGGTGCGGTGGCGATG
>DAFR01000068.1:0-2260 GCA_002497965.1 Methanomicrobiaceae archaeon UBA436
CACCGGGATAGTTATTATGGCCCCCAGTTTGGCACCGCCACCGGGGCATAATATGAGAGGACGTATCTACCTGGAGCAGCAGTCTCAATCTCTGGTCTATCACCATCTACGACGACCATACAACGGGGCCAGTAACAGTTCGCTGTCGACGCAATTCATGCAGCCCCGGATTGGGTACCGTGTCGGCTGCGTCCTTGAAGGCTGGAATATTGACGACAACACCGATGTGCCGGGCGAGGGGCTCTTCTACGACATGGTATACAAGAGTTATGGGGCGCCCATGAGCATCGACCTGGAGCCATGGTATTCGGCCGAGGCCCCCTACGAGATCATGCAATACTGCCGGATGCAGATCATTCAGGATCCTTCGCGGGTGCGGCTCCATACCTACAACAGATGAACTATGAAACAAATTCCCTTTCTCCTTTTTGCACTGCTCCTCCTGGCCTCCGGGGCCGGGTGCATCGGCTCCTGGGACACCGACACCGGAAAACGTCACCCCCGGCCGGTCATCCACTACGAGCGGGGAAACGTCTCGATCCCCGTCAACATCTCCGAGATCCCGGTGAAAAGGTTTGATGTCAACGCAACAGAAGTGATCGAGATCCTCCTCACCAACCCGCGCCGGGATCCTGCTTGAGGGCGGCTGGCAGAACATTTCGATCCGGACGGGAATGGCTCGAAGTCGCGGAGGGTCTGGTGGACCTGAGCCCCTGCTGCTCCAGGGCGCGCGGTCTCTCCTGCCCCGGCCTGGGCCTACGGCCCGCCGTTCAAAATTAATACCCGGCGGGTGAACAGTATATAGAATTTCCCGGCAAACGTGCGGCCCGGTCTCGCCGGAACGGCGTCCAACCAGGATTTCCAGCCAGGTTCAGGGCTGCGGGACGAATGGAGCGAATTACATTATGAGCGATAGAGAACACCTCTGCTTTGAGGAGACAAAGATCGAGAAGATACAGCGCCTGCGCGAACGCGGGGTAACGATCTACCCCTACACCTTCGACCGCAGAGACAGCATCGCGGGAATCAGGGAGCGATTCAGCGAAGTCGGACACGAAAAAAGCGAAGAAGAGGTCAGAACCGCCGGTCGCGTCTACGTCATACGCCAGCATGGAAAGACGATTTTTGCAGATATAGGAGACGCTGGCGGCAGGATACAGATCTACATCCGGAAGAACGACCTTGGGGAAGAAGAGTTCGACCTCTTCCGCCAGTATATCGATACAGGGGATATCATAGGCGTCGTCGGCCATCCCTTCCGGACGAAGATGGGCGAACTTACGATCTGGGTGGACCGTTTCGAACTCCTCGCCAAATCACTCTGCCCTCTGCCGGAGAAGTTCCACGGGCTCAAGAACGTCGAGGCCCGTTACCGGCAGCGGTACCTCGACCTGATCATGAACGAGGAGACCTGCAGGGTATTCCGGACACGCAGCAGGATCATATCACTCCTGCGCCAGTACCTCTTCGAGCGCGATTACCTGGAGTTTGAGACCCCCACCCTGCAGCCGATCTACGGCGGCGCCAACGCCCGACCGTTCACCACCTACCACAACTACCTCGAGCAGAAGTTCTACCTCCGTATCGCACCGGAACTCTACCTCAAGCGCCTGGTCGTCGGCGGGTTTGATAAGGTTTTTGAGATCGCCAAGAACTTCAGGAACGAGGATATCGACACCAACCACAACCCGGAGTTCACGATGGTGGAGATCTACGAGGCTTACCGTGATTACAACGATATGATGAACCTCACAGAGGAGATCATCACCTGCCTCGTTGAGCAGTTGCATGGCAGACCTGCATGCACCCTTGCAGGGCACGACCTGGACTTCTCCAGGCCATGGCGCCGCATCTCGATGGAGGACGCGGTCCGCGAATACGCGGGGGTCGACGTCTACGCCCACAGCGTCGACGAACTCCGCAGTTTCGCCCGGGATCACGGAGTCGAAGGCTACGAGGCGGCCGCAACCCGTGGCGAGTTCCTTGCACTCCTCTTTGAGCATTTCGCCGAGGAAAAACTTGTCCAGCCGACTTTTGTCCACGACTTCCCCGTCGAGAACTCCCCGCTTGCAAAGAAACACCGGGAGAAGGAGGGGCTGACGGAAAGGTTTGAACTCTTCATCGGCGGGATGGAGATAGCAAACGGCTTCTCGGAGTTGAACGACCCCATCGACCAGAAAGCAAGGCTCGAACAGCAGGATGCGAGGCGGCGCCTTGGCGACCTTGAGGCGCAGATGATCGATTACGACTTCATCAACGC
>DAFR01000068.1:2274-2559 GCA_002497965.1 Methanomicrobiaceae archaeon UBA436
ATCGGTATCGACCGCCTGGTGATGCTCCTCACCGGAAAAGACTCGATCAAGGAGGTTCTACTCTTCCCGCAGATGAAGACCACGGCACCGGGGCAGAACGGTCCGGAACCACAGGAGGACGGCGGAGAGGAGTGACCTCTCCCGCACGTTTTCGGTCATGAACGGACAGAATCGCGCTGCCGTCCGCCCGGGGATGACGGTGGAGATAGTGTTAAAACGCGACCAGCGCTCCGGGAGGCGCACCCGGGGCGTTGTCGCCGAGATCCTGACAAACTCTTCTTTCCA
>DAFR01000009.1 GCA_002497965.1 Methanomicrobiaceae archaeon UBA436
GGGAGGAGAGGGCGACGTCTGAGGATCTAAGTGCTCAACTGCGGAAGATGATGGATCTTCCGGCCGAAACCGAGTGGATCGAGTTCAAGGAGGCAAAGATCAACTTTGATTTCGATGACCTGGGTAGATACTTCTCGGCACTGAGCAATGAGGCCAACCTGTATGGGAAACCGGCAGGCTGGCTGCTCTTCGGCATCACCGATAGATCACCCCGAAAGATTGTCGGCTCAAATTATCGCCTCACTCCTCCTGGCCTCGACCGGCTCAAAGAGCAGATCGCCCAGCATACAAATCATCAGATGACGTTTGCCGGTGTCCATGAACTCACGGTCGATGGGAAGCGGGTGGTGATGTTTGAGATCCCTCCGGCTTCGCGCGGCATTCCCACCACGTGGAAGGGTGTTGCGTATGGCCGTATCCATGAGTCTCTCGGACCTCTTGCCCTCCACGAGATCGAAGAGATACGCCGGCAGGCCCCTCTGGACGACTGGTCTGCGAAGGTCTGTGAGGGGGCGACGTATGCGGATCTTGATCCTGAGGCGATCGCCTTTGCGCGGGAAGAGTACAAGGAAAAGCACCAGACCCTCGCAGTTGAAGTCGATGAGTGGGACGACGCTTCATTCCTTGCCAGGGCAAAAGTCTGCAGTCAGGGTCGGATCACGAATGCCGCAATCATTCTCCTGGGGAAGAGTGAGGCTGCCCATCTCCTCGCACCTGCAATTGCGCATATAACCTGGGTTCTCAGGGATGAGGGCGAGGTGGAGATCGACTATGCCCATTTTGGGTTGCCGCTGATCCTCGCTGTCGACAGGGTTTTTAGCAGGATCAGAAACCTCACGGTTCGCCATATTTCCGGGGAGACGCTGTTTCCTCTTGAGGTGACGCAGTATGACCCCTGGGTGATCCGCGAAGCGTTGCACAACTGCATCGCCCACCAGGACTACTTGCAGTCCGCCCGTATCACGGTGACGGAGAGGCCGGGCTCCCTGATGTTCACCAATCGCGGCAATTTTATTCCGGGAAGTGTTCAGAGCGTGATCGAGCGCGATACGCCTCCGGACCGGTATCGAAATCCTTTCCTTGCAAGTGCGATGGTGGAGTTGAACATGATCGACACCATCGGCAGCGGGATCAAGCGGATGTTCAGGAGGCAGTGGGATCGTAATTTCCCGATGCCCGATTACGATCTCGATGAGGCAGGTGTGGTGCGTGTCACGATTCCCGGCCGGGTGATCGATGAGCGGTATACGCGGATGCTGATCGAGAGGAAGGATCTGACGCTCGCGGATGTGATTGCTCTCGATAAGGTGCAGAAGGGCTATCCTATCCCTAAAGAGGAGCGGGAGCTCCTGCGGAGGAAGAACCTTATCGAGGGACGGCACCCAAACCTGTATGTCTCTGAGAACGTGGCAGCAGAGACCGATACGCAGGCTGATTATATACGGAAGCGTTCGTTTGATAAGGTGTACTTTAAAGATATGGTGGTGGCGTACCTCCGGACGTATCATGAGGCTCGCTGGCCGGAGATTGAAGATCTATTGCTGGACAAGGTTTCCGATGCTTTGAACGAGAAACAAAAGCGCGAGTTCATCAAGTCCCTCTTGAAGGAGATGCGAAAGGAGGGGACGATCATGACCGTCGGGAAGACAAGGGGTGCGAAGTGGGTGCTCATCCCCTCTCCTCCTGAGAAAGTATGATTTGGGAAAAGAATCCAAATTTCCTGCAATAGTTTAGAGAACAGAACTCTATTCTTTGATATTTTTGTAACATGGATTGGGGAAGATTAGGGATCGGTTGCGGAATGTTGGGGGATGTAATTTCAAATATTTTGCTCTGGATCGCACAATAAGTGGCTACGAGTTGATATTTTAAAATCTAGATTGGGGAATGATTGTGGATGGAGAGGCTATGGTCCTCGAGGGCCGGACAACCCCGGCGACTGAAGTGCTTCTTCTCGACAATTCTGCTGCTCTCGCCCCGGCCGGTGTGCAGAACCCGTGGCGTTGATCCGGCAATTCATGATGTCACGGCAGTTTGTGCCGCGAAACCTGGTGGGTGTCACCGCCTCCGGTTCACGCCGGGGTTACCCCGGGGCGACTGCCGCCCTGTTCCACGACCTCCCGCCAGACCGCAGGAGGGATGAATACAGCCCCAGATCAGAGATCTGAGGCAGTTGCACTGAAAGCGCAACTCGCTGAAAAGCGTTGGAGCAGATCGATACGGCCGATCAGCGAGAGATGGATGAGCGGCGAAGAATTGCTAACTGCGAGCGGCATAGGCGATGTCCCGGTCGAGATCCTCGTCGGCGTAATGCCGGGGGATCTTCCGTGCCCCGAGCAGTTCCTCCCACTCCCACCGGGTCATCCCTGCAAGAGCCGCCGCCTTCCCGGAGGAGAGGATGCCCCGCTGGTAGAGCGCCAGTGGCCGCGCTCCCGCTGCAACTCGGCGGCAACGGTGTCGGGAGGGAGCCGAAGCGCCTGTACGATATCCTGGGGGACGGTGATAGTAACATCGGCCATAGCAGTTTCACCTGATAGATAATGGATGGGAGGGAGATCCGAAAATATGGTGGTGAACGGAGGCCGGAGAGGTCCCCTCTAATACACCCTCCTCTCCGGGACAGCCCCCCGCACCCCGCCCCGG
>DAFR01000096.1 GCA_002497965.1 Methanomicrobiaceae archaeon UBA436
CGCTCGGCCGTGCCGGAATCAACGTAATGATGATCTCCCAGGGTTCAAGCGAGGTGAACGTTTCATTCGTTGTGAAAGCCCGGGATGGCAAGCGCGCCCTGCGGGTGCTGCACGACGAGTTTCGCCTCTCGGAGAACTCGGATGAGACAGAAGATGCCGCTGTATCGTCCCCTCATGAACGAGATGGAGGCCCTGCCCATGCCAGAACACACCTACCGTGATGCCGGTGTCGACATCGATCTCGAGGCCCGGGCTGTGCGGGCGCTGATCGATAAACTCACCTACCGCAGAACCGGTGCGTTCTCAATGCTCGGGGAGGTCGGGCACTTTGCCGGGCTGATCGACTGCGGGTCATACGTCCTTGCGCTCGCGGTCGACGGTGTCGGCACCAAGATGCTTGTTGCCGACGCGTTGCAGGACTGGTGGACGGTCGGGATCGACTGTGTCGCGATGAACGTGAACGACCTCTATGTGATGAACCTCGAGCCCGTGGCGTTCGTGGATTACATCGCGACCGATTCGCTTTCGCCGGAGAAGATGGCCCAGATCGGTGAGGGATTGAACGAGGGTGCCCGCCAGGCTAACATGAACATAGTCGGCGGTGAGACCGCGACCCTCGTGGGACTCGTGAAAGGTCTGGATCTTGCCGGGACGTGTCTTGGCGTCCAGAAGAAGGATCTTGTTATAACAGGAGAGGCGATCGTTCCCGGGGATGTGATAATCGGTCTCCCCTCGAGCGGCATCCACAGCAACGGCCTGACCCTTGCCCGGAAGATCGTGGAGGAATGTGCTTCCTACGACACCCCTCTCCCGAACGGTAAGACCCTGGGCGAGGAGCTCCTGACCCCTACCCGGATCTACGCCGGGGTTCTCAGGGTGACGGAGGGCTGTAGCATCCACGGGATGTGCCACATCACAGGCGGCGGCCTCCTGAACCTGAAACGTCTCTCAAAATACGGGTTCTCCATCACCGACCCCCTGGAACCCCCCCTCATATTCAAGTGGCTGCAGGAGGCCGGGAGCATCGGGACGGTCGAGGCGTACCGGACGTTCAACATGGGTATGGGCTACGCTTTCATCGCGCCTGCCGGGAGCGTGGCCACAATCCAGTCAATATTCCCGGATTCCCGGGTGGTCGGTGAGGTGACGGAAGAGCCTGGTGTGAGGTTGAAGGGCGTGGAGATCAGGTGACTGGTCTCTCTCGTATTTGATGGATCTCGGGGGGGAAAGGTTGGCCGGGTCGCCCAAACCATTCTTCAGGCCAGTGCGAGCAGGCGGTAGAAAAGCCCGCTCTCTTCCTTCACTGGATTGGCGGGGTTGGAAGCGGAAAAAAGGTCAGGTCTCCCCCTCTTCCAGGACAGCCTTCTTGGCCTTATCGCTGACGAGCATGCTGTTCCCTGCCGGGTCATCCAGGATGACGGTGAAGGGGAATGCCGCCTCCCTTGCGGCTGCGAGCGCCCCCTTTGCCCTGAGCGCGGCCTCTCGCTCGCCCTCGTTCTCAGGGTCTGCCAGGATCGCCTCCACAGCCTGTTCAAATCGTGAGAGAACGCCTTCGATGTTTGTGATGAACCCTTCGCAGGCAGTGCCGGGCTCGATCGCCATGCCGAGTTCAGGTATCCTGATCGTTCCTGTCGTGCTCCTGACCACCCGTATGGATAGATCTTCGGGCTCCTTCACCTGCACCGTCCACCGAACGGGGTCGCCTTCCCCCAGTATGATGGTATCTGTATGCCGGTAGCCGCAGGTCTCGCACGCTATTGAGACCAGGAGGAGGTCCGGGAAATGCGGGATCTCCAGACGGTGATGGGTAATCTGGATCTCACCGCCGCATGCGGGACAGGTTCCAGAGTATGATTCCCGCACTCAGACGCCACCGCCGATCTTCTCGCGTGAGATCTTGACCGACATCGGCGTGATGATGACATACTTCTGTTCGCCGAGGCCGACAATATCACCGTTAACGTCCTTTGCCACATCGCGCAGGTCTTTTATGACCCGTTCAAACGTTACCTTGTCCATCTTCAAACGGCCGATATCGACGATGACGATGTTACCGTTGTAGACCTCGTCCTTGACGCGGGGTGTATCCTTGAGGTCGGCGATGGTGGCGATCTTGACGTACATCGATGCCGGCTCTTCTTCGCTCGATACCTCGTAGGCGGCGAGATCGAGTTCCATGTAGTCCTCCTCACTCCGTGCCGGGCTTTTACCGAGGATGCTGTCGAAGATATTTTTAACCATAGAAAAATTGAGGAATGAGTTTTATTTAATAGTATCCATTATTATCGCCTTCAGACCTCCAGGTTCCAGAGATCGTCCCCGACGTGGTGGATGTTTTTAACGGATTTACCCTTCTCCTGTTGTTCCATATCCACTGCATCAAAGAGCGCAATCCCCACAGCAAGCGGTTTGGAGTGCCTTTCATCGACGACCTGAACCGGGTGCCCTGCACGGACGTCAGAGGAGATCGAGACTATCCCGGGGCGCATGATATCCGCGCCGTTAACGACAAATCTGACCGCGCCGGAATCGACCACTACCCTTCGTTCGGGTATCGGCCGCTCTACGAGCCCCCGAAGGCTCGGAAAGGCCCAGTCTGCCGTGCCCATCAGGAGTGGTTTCTTATCGACCAGGTAGATCTCGAATGGGGCATCGGTTTCAACCCGCTCGATCCGCTCAGAGCGGAAGAGGTCTGTGGATGCTCCGATCTCCTCGCCGAGTTGCTTCATAAGCTCGGCTGCCTGTGACTTCCGGATGACATGGCGTTTCTTTACGGTGATCTGTGACATCGCTCGATACCTCGTGGTGGGTGCAACCAGTGCGGTTATATTTAAGTAGGTTCCTCACTCAAATATATTACTCCAGAATGGACGGCAAAGGGTAATCATATGACGCCAAGACCGTTGGATATTTTAGATCAGGTACTGAATCGTCAGCCCGTCATCATCAGTCTGAAGGGTGGAAGGGAGATCCGGGGGATCCTCCAGGGATACGATGTTCACATGAATCTGGTACTGGACAGGGCCGAAGAAGAAGTGGACGGTGTGACGCAGAAACTCGGCACGCTGATCGTCCGCGGTGATAATGTGATCTACATTACCCCATCAATCGAATAAACCTGGTGAGTGAGAATGTCAAAAGGCACACCTTCAATGGGCAAGAGGCAGAAGTATACCCACATCGCCTGCAGGCGGTGCGGCAAGATCTCGTTCCACGCGCGTCACAAGGTCTGTTCGGCCTGTGGTTTCGGCAGGAGCCGGAAGATCCGGAGTTATCGATGGACTGAGAAGAAACCGAAGGTACCGACGCACTAGAGTTGTATCATGTGTGGAATCGTTGGCATCGTCGATGCTGGCGGTGTCTCATTTCAGTTGTATTATGCCCTCTACGCTCTCCAGCACCGTGGGCAGGAGAGCGCGGGGATCTCTACTTTTGAAGGCGCAACCCTCTACACGCATAAGGCGCAGGGACTTGTTGCCGAGGTCTTCAACCGGCATACCCTGCAGGAACTGCGGGGGAAAGCCGGAATCGGGCACGTTCGCTACCCTACAACCGGGTCGAAGATCCCTGAGAACGTCCAGCCCTTTAACTTCAAGTACCGTGGGCTGACCCTCTCAATCGCCCATAACGGTAATCTGGTCAACACGGCCGAACTCCGGGAGGAGTATGAGCGCCGGGGACAGATCTTCTGCACCACCACTGATACCGAGATAATAGGCAGCATCATAGCCGACGCACTCCGTGCGTCAAAGAGTATGGAGGATGCCGTCCTGCTGTGCATGCGCCGGTTGCGCGGATCTTACGCCACGGTTGCACTCCTGAATGATACCATCTACGCTTTTCGCGACCCGCTCGGAATCAAACCACTCTGTATTGGTAAACTCGACCAGGGCTACATCGTCGCGTCGGAGAGCGTGGCGATCGATGCACTGGACGGCACATTCATCCGCGACGTGCGCCCTGGCGAACTCGTCCGCATCGATGAATCAGGGCTATCATCGACCCAGATCTCTACCGCGAACCGGAGGGCGCACTGCATCTTCGAGTACATCTACTTNNGCCCGTGCCGACTCGGTGATGGACGGGAAACTGGTCTACGATGTCAGGCGCCAGATCGGGCAAAAACTCTACGAAACAAGCCCAACCGAGGCTGATCTGGTCTCTCCGGTTCCCGATTCGGGAACTGCCTATGCCGCTGGTTA
>DAFR01000106.1:0-138 GCA_002497965.1 Methanomicrobiaceae archaeon UBA436
GGAGTTCCCAGAGGTCCTCGATGATGAGTTGGGGTGCGCCAGCATCCTGGTTCTCTTTGAACCGCTGGTTGATCCTTATGATATCCACGAGTTTGTGGGTCAGGTCATCCTCGGACCGCTGCCCGTTCTCAAGGATGA
>DAFR01000106.1:144-633 GCA_002497965.1 Methanomicrobiaceae archaeon UBA436
GGAACTGGGAGAACGGTAAGGATAGTCCACTCAGGTCTCGCGACGTCCGGGTTGATCCCGAGAGCGCGCAGGTCTTCGTCCGGGATCTTCTCCAGGCGTGCGCGTATGTCGGCGGGGGTCAGTTTGTGCTCTATCTTTCTGCCGTCTTCCAAAAAGACCTCGGAGAAGGTGGTGGGTTTCTCAAAGTTGATCTTGAGCTGCTGTTCCCCGCAGTGGGGGCAGACCCGCTCTTTCTTGATGTCCTTCTCAGAGACAACCTCTGGCGTGAGGTCGCTATCCTCGGTGCCGACGATCTTCTCGACCTCTTCAGCAGTCATCAGCAGCCTTGAACACGATCTGCAGGTTACACGCAAGAGTTTACGGATCAACCGGGTGTAGCCTACATGGATGACTGGTTTTGCAAGTTCGATGTGACCGAAATGGCCCGGACAGTCGGCCGCCTTCTGGTCGCAGGTCTTGCAACGGAGACCCGGATCGATGACACCAAGG
>DAFR01000106.1:656-2987 GCA_002497965.1 Methanomicrobiaceae archaeon UBA436
CATAGGTATCCGCCCAGATGATCTTTCGAACGCTCATCTTGCGGATCTCCTTCGGCGAGAGGAGTCCGAACTCGATCTTTCCAACACGTTTAGGACTGGTCATGGTTTGAAACTGCCCCCATTCTTATACCATATCTTCGAGCCTAAGGCGGGGAGCGATGCCCATGCTCTTCATCTCGTCGAGGAGGAGCTTGAACGCGTAGCTCATCTCGACGGGGTATATATCGGTCTCGCCGCCGCAGGTAAGACAGCGGGTAACCTTCCTCTTCCGGTCGACCATCGCCACCATACCGCATTTCGCACAGACCCACTGGGTCACCTTATCCGACTCGTCGAGGAGTCGTTCTTTGAGTGCCATGGCGGCGCCGTGACCGATCATCACATCACGCTCCATCTCACCGAACCGGAGCCCTCCCTCACGGGCACGGCCTTCGGTAGGCTGGCGGGTAAGAACCTGCACAGGACCGCGCGAGCGTGCATGCATCTTGCTTGAGACCATGTGGTAGAGTTTCTGGTAGTAGATGACGCCGATGTAGATATCGGCCGCAAACTGCCGTCCGGTGACACCGTCGTACATGACTTCGCGGCCGTTATGCGCAAACCCGAGTGCTTTGAGCGATTTTCGTAGATCTGCCTCCCGTTCACCCCTAAACGCCGTCGCGTCGATCCGGCGCCCCTCGAGTGAACCCACCTTGCCGCCCAGCATCTCGAGCANNCGGCTCGGGACGGCGTGGGGGTTGATGATAAGGTCAGGCGTCATGCCCGACTCGGTGAAGGGCATATCTGCTGCGGGCTGGATGAGTCCGATGACGCCCTTCTGGCCGTGCCGGGACGCAAACTTGTCGCCGACTTCCGGTATCCGGAGGTCGCGAGTCCTGACCTTTACCAGTTTGGAGGAGTTCTCCCCCTCCGTGATGATGACCGTATCCACGATCCCGTGCTCGTTGCTTCGCATCGTGACCGATGTATCACGCCGTTTTTCTACAGCGATCAGCTCGCTTGTGGGCTCCTCCAGGAACCTCGGTGGAGAGGTCTTGCCGATCAGGACATCCTTCTCACGGACGACCGTCTCGGGGTTGATGACACCGTCGACGTCCAGGTTCGCGTAGTATTCGGAACCGTGTGCTCCAGAGATCTCTTCGTCCGGGATCTCGATCCGGTCAACCTGACCCCCGGGGTAACGCCGTTCTTCGCCCTCGTAGGTGCGGAAGAAGTGCGACCGCCCCAGACCCCGGTCGATGGAAGCCTGGTTGATGATCAGTGCGTCCTCAATGTTGAACCCCTCATAGGAGAGGATGGCGACAACGAAGTTCTGGCCTGCCGGTCGATCGTCGGATCCGATGACATCGGAGGTCTGGGTGTAGATGAGCGGTTTTTGGGCGTAGTGGAGCATGTGCCCCCTGGTATCGGGGCGGAGTTTCATGTTTGCTGCGCCGAACCCGAGCGCCTGTTTGACCATCCCGGCTCCCATTGTGACACGGGGGCTGGCATTGTGCTCCGGGAACGGAACGTGAGCTGCACCTATACCCAGGATGAGAGAGGGGTCGATCTCCAGGTGCGTGTGCTCGGGGGTGAGATCCTTTTCGTTTATGGCAATGAGGAGATCCTCCTCCTCTTCGGCATCGACAAACTCGATCGCACCCTTCTGCACAAGGTCGTCAAAGGTGATCTCACCGTTCCGAAGGCGTTCGATATCCTCTTCGGTTACCCCGGGTAAACCCTCTCGAACCACGATCAGCGGCCGGCGTGCCCTTCCCCGGTCGGTGTGGACTATGACGTCGTTGTTGAATTCCTTGTAGGAGATGTTTATTTCAGAAGAGATCCTGCCGCACCGGCGCATCTCGCGCAACCGGCTGACAAGGTCCCGGGGGTTGTCTACAAGTCCAATCAGGGCTCCGTCAACAAAGACACGTGACTGTCTCATGCCGTCTCTCTCCGCAGGGCGATAACGCCCATCTCATACAGGGTGTTCTTCACTTCCTCTTCGTTGCTGACACCATTGCTGATCTCGACCATCTGGGCGAAGTTCTTAACCAGCCCACAGTTTGGCCCTTCTGGCGTCTCGCTTGGACAGATCCGTCCCCACTGGGTTGGATGCAGGTCACGGGCCTCGAAATGGGGTTGAGATCGTGAGAGCGGGGAGATCACACGGCGGAGGTGCGATAGGACAGCCATGTGGTCGACCCGGTCCAGGAGCTGCGATACGCCCGTGCGCCCTCCCACCCAGTTGCCGGTGGCAAGCGGGTGAAGCAGCCTCTCTGTCAGGACGTCCGCGCGCACCGCGGTGCCGATCGAGAGGTCGCGATGGCGCATGCTGGCCCGTTCGAGCTG
>DAFR01000115.1:0-1332 GCA_002497965.1 Methanomicrobiaceae archaeon UBA436
GATATAGGCCCCCCGTTTGTCCCGCGCTCCCCGCCATCCGTCCGCGGCCGCCGAGGGGCAGTCGAGGAGGTTTGCGGCCGGCAGAGCGCCGGCCGCGTCCGCCCCGTCTTCACGTGCCCTCCGGAGACCCGATCTTATAATCTCCATGTCGTCTGCCATCCCTGGAGGGTTATGCTGCGGCCGGTGAAAAAACAGACCTTTTGGGGGCACACCCTTCGAATCATATTTTACGGCTGTGATACAGAAGATAGGGTAACCATGCAGCGGTTCGGTGCGCGATGGGGTCATGGCGGAGGTGGCCTCGACGGCGCGTGAGGCGTCAGCGTCCTGCAGCATCTGCCGCGAGGGGGTCTGCGCGACCTGCGGCCCGGTTCTCGACCGCCGGGAGATCGCGGTCTTCATCGTCGCGGGTCTCCTCCTCCTCTTCGGGATACTTGCCGTCTATGCCACCACATGGACGCTTGCCGGAAACCTGCTGCTGCTCGCTGCAGCGGTCGTATCCGGCCGCGATGTCCTCAAGACGGCGGCGGTCTCTCTCATCCGGTTCCGGTTCAGCATCGCCGTGCTCATCGCCATCGCCGCAGCGGGCGCGTTTTTGATAGGGAATCCTGCCGAAGGGGCGACCGTGCTCTACCTCTATGCCATCGCCGAGTTCCTGGAGGAGTACGCCGCGGGGAGGGCTGAACGCTCGATAGCCTCGCTCCTCCACCTGGCGCCACCGACGGCCAGGGTGAGGCGGGACGGTGCCGAGGTTACTGTTGGCGTTGAGGAGGTTGGTGTTGGCGAGACCGTGATCGTGAGACCGGGGGATATCATCCCGCTCGACGGGGTCGTCGTTGCCGGGGGCTCCTCCGTCGACCAGGCGGCTATCACCGGCGAGAGCGTTCCGGTGGCGAAGGGCGCGGGGGACGATGTATACGCTGGAACGCAGTGCATCGAGGGCTACCTTGAGGTCAGGGTGACAAAACCGGTGAAGGAGAGCACCATAGCCCGTGTTGCGGCGCTGGTCGAGGAGGCGCAGGCCCACCCCTCCCCCACGGAAACGTTCATCGAGCGGTTCTCCCGCTACTACACGCCGGGTGTGATACTCGCCGCTGCGGTCCTGATGATCGTTCCTCCGGTTGCTTTCGGCGTGCCGTTCCTTGAGGCGATCTACAGGGCGCTCGTCCTGCTGGTCATCGCCTGCCCCTGCGCGCTTGCCATATCCACCCCGGTCTCGATGGTATCGGGGATCACGACCGCGGCGCATAACGGTGTGCTGATCAAGGGTCGTGACGCCCTGGAGGCTGTGGGGCGCGCAAGGGTGATGGTCTTTGACAAGACCGGGACGCT
>DAFR01000115.1:1361-3427 GCA_002497965.1 Methanomicrobiaceae archaeon UBA436
GGTGAGGTGCTTGCCATCGCCGCGTCGATTGAATCCCGATCCGGCCACCCGATCGCGGAGGCGATCAGACGGCGTGCCGGGAGGGAGGGTATCGTTCTGGATGAAGTCGAGGAGTTCGTCTCGACCGCGGGGAGGGGTGTTAGGGGGAGGATCGGCGGCAGCGTCTACACGGTTGGAAACTCTGCACCATCCAGCGGTGAATGGCGATCGGTCTATGAACGGCTGGAGGCTGAGGGAAAGACCGTCGTTCTTGTCGGGACAATCTCAGGGGTTATCGGGCTTATAGCGCTCTCGGACGTCATCAAGGAGGATGCAGAGGCAACGGTTGCCGCTCTCAGGGCGCGGCGGATCCGGACGGTGATGCTCACGGGGGATAACGAGCGCGTCGGCATGGCGGTGGCACGGCGCATCGGGATCGATGAGTGTTATGCGGGTCTCCTCCCCGAGGAGAAGGTGGCGATGGTCGAGCGGCTGATGGAGCGCTACGGCATCGTGGTCATGGTCGGCGACGGTGTGAACGACGCCCCCGCGCTTGCCCGGGCAAACGTCGGCGTGGCGATGGGGGCGATAGGCTCGGATGCTGCGATAGAGGCTGCGGATATCGTTGTGATGGAGGATGAGATCTCACGTGTTGCCTACCTTGTGGCGCTCTCGGAGAAGACGGTCTCTGTCGTCCGGCAGAACGTCACATCGGCGGTCGTCGTTAAACTCGGGATCGCCGCGCTCGCCGTGCTCGGTCTGGTCTCACTCTGGATGGCGGTGGCGGTCGGGGATATGGGGCTCTCGCTTGCGGTCATAGCAAACGCTCTCCGGGTAGGCCGGCCGGGTGGTGCAGGCAGGCAGGCCTCCGGCGATTGGCCCGATGGCCGTGCCGGGAGATGAGATTTCGGGAAGCGGTTTCACAGAATCGTCAGAGAGAGAGGATAACCTCCAGGGCACCCCATCGATGGGGAATCGCCCGTGAGGGACGGCACGTCCCCCGCCGCTGTCTCCTGCATGCCACCGGCAAACGCCCTTTATTTCAGAGCACCCCAACCTCCCATTTATGTAGAGGTTGAAGAACCCATCTCGTCTTTCTGGCAACAGTCGGTTTATTGATCTAACCGGGGAGCTCAATGCGCTCAAATAGGGGATGGAGAAGAGTACCTGGCTGAGGTGATGTATCCATGAAGAAGAATGCTGCTCAGATCAGCATGCTGCTGATCGCTGTTGTCCTGCTGGCCCCTGCGGTGCAGGCCGCTCTGGTGGTCGATGCAGGTGATGACCTCAGCGTGCTTGCCGGGGAACCGGTAACCGTTCTCGCGGCCTGCAACGACACGGACGGCATCGATCTGCTGAACCTCTCTGCCTTCATCGACTGGGGCACAGTGAGAACGCCAGCAGAGATTCTGGCAGACGATGAGCAGAACGCAACCATCCAGGCAACCCACAGATACCCGGTTGCAGGCATCTACACGGTCACTGTGGCGGTTGAGAACAACGCTACCGGCAACGTGACCACCGATTCCCTGAACGTGACGGTGAACCCGCAGACAGCGGCGGTTGAGGTGGCTCCTGGTGTTCTGAACCAGAAGAGCAGGGGTCTCATGACCGTCTTTGTCAGCGTCTCCGAATGGCTCGGGTTTGCCGAAGCCGATGAGGCAAACGTGACGATAGTGGATCCCTCGATCTTTACAATCGGAAACGCAACCCCCGCGAAGGTCAACTACTGCATGAAGGATGGCGGCAAGTTCATCCTGAAGTATCGGCGGGCGGACGTTGCTCCGCTGGTGGCTGAGGGTAACCTGACCGTTAACGGCAGTGCAGTGACAGAGGATGGGAATGTCACCGTCATCGGCAGAGGTGCCGTCTCTCTCCTCGAGCCCGGCAACGGGAAGGGGCCGTCTCCCGGCAACCCTGAGGGGCATCCCCTGGCAGAGAGGGTGAAGGAGAGGACGAAGAACGAGAACGCATTCCGTGACCGCGAACGGAGTTCCGGCACCTGATCAAAGGGAGAGGCCCCGTGTTTGTGGCGGCGCCGCCGCCCCGGTATAACACCGTGGGGAGGGTGCGTGGGCGAGATGCCC
>DAFR01000115.1:3503-7513 GCA_002497965.1 Methanomicrobiaceae archaeon UBA436
CTTTGGTGAGGGATCCACTGAACACGGTGGTTGATGCTCTCCCCTGTCTCCCGCGTGTCACTGAAAACCTCTCTTCGCTGGATCACCCCCGCCGCGATTGCCCATGGAAAGCCGTGCCATGGATGGAAACTGTATCTCGATTGGGCAGACGCCTCACCCGGAGACCCTCTTTTCCGCGTCCTGCATTCGCCGCCGTTCAATCGCCTGCCGGGATCGATTTATTTATTGTTTCTGTCACGAGAGATCACTCGCATGGGGCGCTACGCCAGCGGGGATCTCGTTTTGGCACCGGTGCGCATAGGAGGCGGCGGTGAGCGGAAGGTGCGCCCGGTGGTGGTCATAAGGGGTGGAGAGAGGGGGAGCCTGCTGGTCTGCCCGGTATCGAGCACCCCGTCCAGCGACGGCGTATCGATCCCGATCTCGCTTGAAGACTTTGCCAGCGGTGGACTCGACCTCTTTGCGGAGAGTTACGTCCTGGCCACACATTCTGCAACCATCCAGCCGGCGGATGTCGCCGGTAAGAAAGGTTCGCTCCTGCCCGGCACGCTTGCAGCCATCCGGGAGGTCATGACATGTCTGCAGAGGCAGGCCGGGCACCCCCGTTGAGTTGCAAATCAGCGGCAAAGTCCGCTCACACCCGCCAGACCGGGTGCAGGGTATAAATACCGCTGGCGGCTACCCGTGTATCATGCAGACAGATAAAGGGTTCACAGTCATCTCTGTGATCCGGGATCGTCGGAGTATTCGCAACTACACCGAGAGGGACGTCCCGGATGATGTATTGCAGACTATCATCGCTGCGGGTGTTGAGGCCCCCACCGCCATGGGGCTTCAGCCATGGCGGTTTGTGGTGGTAAAAGACCGCGACCTGATGCGGCGTGTCTCCGACTACTGCAGACCGATCCTGGCAGAGATGGTCGCCAGGGAGGGTGGCCCCGGGTCTGAGGAGTTCCTGGCAGCGCTCAGGAGCCCGGGGTTCAGCCTCTTTTACAACGCCCCGGTGCTGGTTCTTGTCCTCGGTTCAAGGGAGGCGCAGTCAGGTGTCATAGACTGCGCCCTCTGTGCGGAGAACATGATGCTTGCCGCCTGGGCGCTCGGAATCGGGAGTTGCTGGATCGGTTCTGCGGCCATAGTTGAGAAGAACCCCGCCCTCCTTGCAGAGTTGAAGGTTCCGGACGGCTACCGCATAGTGGCGCCGCTGGTCTTTGGCTACCCCGCCGGCCTCCCGCCGAAACCGGCGCGGCGCGAGCCTCTGATAACCTGGATCCGCTGATGCCCGTGTCGTCTGGAAGCCGCGTCTGAATCGACACTGGCGGGCAGCTGCTCTCAGCACCGCCCACCTTTTATTGGGTTGCGGCGGAGCCAGCCCCTCACGCCGGGATAAACTATACCGGTTCAGATCACCGATACGGTTACGGCCGTTTGACAACCTATAACGTCTGGACAGGGTGGTGAGGTCGTGCCGCTGATCTCCTACGCGGTGAGGGCCGTTCTGCTCGTGACCCTCGGGATCGTCATAGCGAACATCCTCGCGGAGACCGGGATCTTTTCCCGACTCTCCTCGCTCACAGCCCCTTTCTGCAGACTATCCGGCCTCTCTGAAGCATCTGTCCTCTCGATCATCGCGATGGCGGTCAACGCAACTGCGGGAAAATCGATGCTCGCCGGCTATTACCAGAATGGAGATCTGAGAGAAGAGGAGGTGATCCCGGCCCTCATCATGGGCGCATTTCCGGTGGTCCTGGGCGAGTCGCTCTTTCGCGTCCACCTGCCGGTCGCGCTGGTTCTCCTTGGCCCCGTGGTCGGCGGGATCTATACCGGGTTGAACCTCTTTTCAAGCGGTATCCAGGGGTTATTTGCTCTCCTCTACAGCCGCCGGTTTCTTGCGGATGGGCAGCCGCAGGTCGCGGCTCCCGCTGCACCAGAGACTCCTGTTGCACTCAACCGCCAGGTCGTGATCTCGGGGTGCAGGAAGGCGGTCCCGACGCTCCGGCGGGTTGTCCCGGTCACCCTGGCCGCTCTGATAGTCTTCGCCCTCCTCTCGGAGACCGGGATCATCGACCTGATCGCAGCAGCCTTTGGCCCCCTCCTCCGGCTCGTCGGTCTCCCTGGCGAGAGCGCCGCGGCGCTCGTGGCTCACTCAGCCCATTTCTCGGCAGGCTACGCGATCGTTGCATCACTGATCGAGACCGGCGCACTCACGCTCGAGACGGCGCTCATCACGCTCATCCTGGGGAGCATGGCGGTCATCACCATGATCTACATCAAGTACTCGGTGCCGCTCTACCTCTCGCTGTTTGGCAGCCTCGGCGTCAGGGTTTCGCTGGTCACTTACGCGGCGAGCATGGCCGCAAAGGTGGTAACGCTTCTGCTGGTGATGGTTGCGGCCTGAGCAGGAGAGGAAGTGGTATCATCGCCGCCTTACCGCGGGGGAGAGATGGTCATCTTCTGCGGGTTCTCCACAGACCTGACGCGGGACGCCGTGGCGCACCCCCCGCCCAAACGGCCGCGCACTCACGAGCAGAGCGGCCGGAGTTTCTCGATCAACCGGTCCACCTGCCGTACCGCCGTCCCGGTATAGGCTTCCGGGTCGAGGAGAGCGTCCAGTTCACCGGGGCTGATGAACCTCGTCACCTCCGGCCGCTCGCTGAGCACCTGGCCAAGGTCGCGGTCACGGGCAAGGGCCTCCATGCTCGCCGTCCTCATAACCTCATGAGCCTCCTGCCGGTTCATGCCGCGTTTTGTCAGTTCGATCATCACCGACTCGGCCAGGTTCACGCCGCGGAGCAGCATCAGGTTCCTCCTGATCCTCTCATGGTCGATCTCGAGCCCTTTCAGCACCTCGATCATCACTTTAAGTATGTGGTCGGTCAGCACCGACGCCTCGGGGAAGATCACCCGTTCGGGAGCGGAGTTCGTCAGGTCGCGTTCGTCCCAGAGGACGTTGTTTAACAGCGCCGGTTCGACCGCGGATCGAACGATCCTGGCAAGCCCGCAGACCTGCTCGCTCCTGATAGGGTTTCGCTTGTGCGGCATCGTGCTTGAACCCACCTGCCTCTTCCCGAACGGCTCCGCGAGTTCACCGATCTCGGAGCGCTGCATCAGCCGGATCTCAAGCCCGATCTTGTCAAGCGTTGTCGCGACGTTTGCAAGGAGCATGAAGTACTCCGCGTAGCGATCGCGCGAGACAACCTGGTTCGAGACGTCCACCGATCCGATCCCCAGGATCTCCATCATCGTCTCCTGGATCTCTATACCGGCATCACCCAGCGCCGCCTGCGTCCCCACCGCTCCCGTGAGCTGCCCGACGACAACCCGGGGGCGCATCTGGCGGAGCCGCTCGATGTGGCGCGCCACCTCGGCAGCCCAGATCGCGAACCGGAGACCGTATGTCGTCGGGACACCGATCTGGCCGTGGGTGCGTCCGGCGCAGACAAGGGTCTTCGTCTCCTCGCTCCGGTCAAGGAGGACTGAGAGGAGCCGCTGAAGTTTCTCCTCGATCAGTGATAGGCTCTCGCGGATCTGGAGCGCGGTTGCGGTATCCAGGATATCGTTTGAGGTCGCTCCGTAGTGGATCCAGCGGCCGGCGTCACCGCAGACCTCGGCAATCGTCTTGACTATCGCCATCATATCGTGGTTGATCTCGGCCTCGATCTCCTTTGCCCGCTCCGGCCGCGCCCGCCCCGCGCAGGCCGCGATCGTCTCTGCATCCGCGGGCGGGATCATCCCGTGCGCAGCCTCGGCACGGGCCAGCGCCACCTCGACCGTGACGATCGCCCGAAAACGGTTCTCCTCGCTCCAGACGGCACGCATCTCCGGCGTGCCGTAGCGGTAATCGATGGGATGGATTGCCATGGTTGGTACCTGTTTGGCCTGCCGTGTTAAAAAGGGGTCGCGGCGAGAGAAGATCCGCGGAAAAAGACATACATCCTAAAGACTCATCAGGTCTCGGCAGCAGCGTAAACGGTGCTGAGCATCCATTCGACAGCGGCTTTCAGGATCCAAAAGTT
>DAFR01000011.1 GCA_002497965.1 Methanomicrobiaceae archaeon UBA436
GCCGATAAGTCCTTGAGGCTGCCAGCCTTTCAACCACCTCCAGATGCCGACGGCCGACAGCAACCTCTTCTATCCTCCAGCACCCACTCTGTACTGATGTCTAACCCGTTCCTCTCTGAAGACCCGGGGATACGGCCTCGCCGCCCGATGATGGCGGTGGTGCTTGGAAACACCCTGCTATCAACCGTTCCCGGCATATCGGGTGCAGGGCCGACACCGGAGAAGACGCTGTTAACGCCGGTTCTGGATGCAGAACTCATCACGAACGGCGCGATCACGAGCATGCCGGCCAGGCCCAACACCCCGACAGGTTGCCCGACACCGGCCTCCATCACCCGGTCGATGATGGAACTTACCGGGCTATCCCCCGTCTTCATCAACGCCGGGCTTGCGCACACCCCCACCGTCCCCTGCCTGGACGTCTACGGGAGACCCGGCGGCGATCCCCGCATAGAGGATGCGGTGCCGGATGCGCCGCTCCTCTTTGAACGGGGAGAAGCGATCGGCCGGATTCTCTCGCACTACAGCGACCTCCTAATGCTCGGCGAGTGCGTCCCAGGCGGTACGACCACTGCCCTCTGCGTCCTGCAGGCGCTCGGATACGACGCATCGGTCAGCAGCGCCTTCCCGAGAAACCCCCTTGACCTGAAGGAGGCCGTCTGTCGTGAGGTGCTCACCAGGATCCGGGAGACCGGGGTGGAGGAGCCCGTGGCTATCCTCCGCGCCGCTGGCGACCCCATGATGCCAGTCGCTGCAGGGATCGCGAGCACATACTCCGGTGAGATAATCTTTGCCGGCGGAACCCAGATGCTGGCCGTTGCGGCCGTCCTGAAAGCCCTGGGACGGAGGGTGCCGCACCTTGCGACAACGGTCTATGTCAGGGACGACCCCTCCGCAGGGTTCAGCCGTTCCGTAGCCGAAGTCGGCACCACCGCCTACTACGTTGACCCGGACTTCAAGAATATCGGCCACCCAGGACTTGCCCGATACTGTATCGGCGAGGTGAAGGAAGGGGCGGGTGCCGGCGGAGCCATGGTGCTTGCATACCTCATGGGCCACAGGCCGGAGGAGATCTCACGAAAAATACTCGATTTTGTAATGAAGTATGCCTGAGGGAAGGACTATTACCCTTTTGCGTCCATTTGTTAAGCAATGCTTCCACTCTATGTGGTCAATAACCATGGACAGTTCAACCACCTGATCCTCCGGACACTCCGCGATATGGATATAGAGGCCAGGATGATCTCGAACATGACGCCGCCTGACGAGGTCGCCAGCGGCTGCCGTGGAATCATCCTTGGCGGCGGACCCACCCTGGAACGCGCCGGTCTCACCGGCGACTACCTCGACCTCAATATCCCGGTCCTCGGGATCTGCCTCGGGCTGCACATCATCGCAACAGCGCGTGGAGGCGCGATCCGCCGGGGTGCGAGCGGAGGTTTCGGGGGGGTTGAGGTGGAGGTCCTGGAACAGGATCCTCTCCTCCAGGGCTACCCCGAGAGGATGCAGGTATGGGCTTCGCATGCAGACGAGGTCTCGGTGGTGCCGGAGGGGTTTCTCCGGGTTGCAAGATCGGCCATCTGCGATGTGGAGGCTATGGTCTCTCCAGAAGAACGCCTCTACGGGATCCAGTGGCACCCGGAGGTCAGCCATACTTTTAACGGCCGCCTTTTATTCGAGAATTTTGATAGGATATGCTCGGAGTAGATGAGATCGCAGAACGACTCGGGTCGATAGGCTTCTGCTGCAGAGAGTGTGGCGGGTGTTGCCGGAGGGTCGGGGAAGACTCAAACCTTGTGTTGGTGGGCGCCGCTGAACTTCGTGAGATCATGGCTGCTACCGGGATGAAGAGGGAAGAGATTGTTGAGCCCTACCCGGAGTTTATCAGAGCAGGAAACGGTGGTGAGTACACCCTGGCCTGGTGCCTTCGGCGAACGCTCGATGCATGTATCTTCCTCAAGGATGGCCGGTGCTCGATCTATGAGCATCGTCCGTGGATCTGTCGCACCTACCCTTTCATGCTGGTCGACGATGACCTGATGATCTCGGAATGCCCGGGTCTCGGCGCTTCCATATCCCCCAGCGCTGCACGCGATGCTGCTGCCGATCTCTGCAGGCGCCAGGCCGCGGAGGCCGAGGAGGAGGCAGAGATCCGCGAAATCTTTCGGGAGACGGAGATTCCACCGGGAACGAGGGTCGTGATCGATAGTGAGGGCATGAAGGTGCTCGATGGCTGAGATCAGTCTCGTCGGGACGGCGCACGTCTCGCAGAAGAGTGTCGAGGAGGTAAGGTCGGCCATCGAGGAGTTCCAGCCCGATATCGTAGGTGTCGAACTCGATCGGGGCAGGTTTATCTCACTCACCGAGGAGACGGCCGAACCATCGGTGACGGAGATCCTGAAGAGCGGGAACTTCGGCCAGATCCTGCTCCAGTGGGTACTCACATACATCCAGCAGCGTATCGGCGCTGAGACAGGGGTTAAACCCGGTTCCGAGATGCTTGCCGCCATCGAGGAGGCGCGCGCGCACCAGAAACCCGTGGCATTCATAGACCGCGATATCAGGATCACGCTCTCCCGATTCTGGGGTCTGATGGGGATCCGGGAGAAGATCAGGCTCATATGGGCGCTCCTCTACTCGCTTGTGAGCGTCGATACGCAGGGGATTGAGATAGACGAACTCACGGATCAGGATGTGGTGAGCGTCGCGATGGAGGAGTTCCGGAAGTTCTCCCCGCGGGGCGCTCAGGCACTGATCGATGAACGGGACGCCTACCTTGCCCACCAGATCCTGATGCTTGCCAGGCGCTATGACCGTGTTCTGGCGGTCATCGGTGCCGGGCACATCAAGGGGGTGCAGCGCTACCTCGACGCCCCGGAGACGCTGCCGCTGTTATCTGACCTGACCGCCGAAGTGAAGAAAGGACTGCCGTGGGCAAAGATCCTGGGAGCGGGTGTCACCATCCTCTTTCTTCTCCTGATCGCCGCGATAGCCTTCTCGGGGGTTGGACTGGAT
>DAFR01000140.1:0-808 GCA_002497965.1 Methanomicrobiaceae archaeon UBA436
CTGCCGGGTGCGAAGGTTTGCCGGAACGAAGACCGCGAGAGCGCTGTGTGATGCAGTCGGCGGTCATCAGCGTGAATCCGGTTCGCGGGATTGCAACGGTGAGAGGAGGGGGCAAAGCAACGTTCAACACCCCGGGTTGTCATCATCACTACCTTACCTGGACTATCAGGACTATATGTTTTACGAAGAAAACAGGCCGAAAGCCCTACGATGAGAGGAGGGGGAGCAGTTCATGTATCGCTGACATGGTTGCGTCTCCACTGCCGGAGGGTATGTGGGGGGTAGTTGACGCTACCCGGTTTCCACCCGTTTTCCTATAGTGTATGCGGCCGCGATCTTAACTATGTCACCGACGACGAACGGCGCCACCCCGATCAGGATCGCCTGGTATATCGAGAGCGACGCGGAGAATGAGAGCCACGCCACACCGAAGACGTAGGTAACTGCGGTCGCCGCAAAGAGTCCCGCCATCCTGAGTTTCGGCGATTTATGCTCATAGACCAGCCCGACAACAAGAGCGGCAGGGATGAAACCAACCAGAAACCCGCCGGTAGGCCCGAGGAGTATCCCGGGACCCGCTGTGCCGTTGTGATAGACAGGGAGCCCGATCGCACCGAGGAGGATGTAGAGGGCAACGGGGATCACCCCGTAGCGTTTCATGACGATCCCGGCAAGAAGCACGAAGAGGGTCTGCAGGGTGATTGGAACCGGAGGCAGGGGGATGGAGAGCCAGCTCCCCACGGCTATCAGCGCGATGAACGTGGCACTGAGGGCAAGAATCCTGGCCCGCTGGATCATGTCAGCCTCC
>DAFR01000140.1:870-4595 GCA_002497965.1 Methanomicrobiaceae archaeon UBA436
GCCCCCTTCACCCCCCGCAAGATAAAAATCCTGTCAACAAAAAAAACAGGGGGCCGGC
This sequence comes from Methanomicrobiaceae archaeon UBA436, assembly GCA_002497965.1. GTDB lineage: Archaea > Halobacteriota > Methanomicrobia > Methanomicrobiales > Methanoculleaceae > Methanoculleus > Methanoculleus receptaculi. Next base: position 929 of record DAFR01000140.1, read on the forward strand.
AGACAGAGAGGGGGTCAGATCTGGAGGAAACAGTCCCCCGCAATAACCCGTTCGACCTTGCCGTTATCTTTTCTGACGATCAGGGCGCCATGTTCATCGATATCGATGGCCTCCCCGGAGAAGGTCTTGTTGATTGTCCTGATGGACACCCGGCGCTCGAGCGTCAGGGAGAGGCCCTTCCACTCGTGGATGATGGATTCATACTCCCCGTCCTCGAGCTGCTGGTAGCGTAGTTCAAACTCGTGCAGGATCCGGGCAAAGAGTGAGACGCGGTCAACCGGGTGACCGACCTCAGCCTCGAGAGTTGTCACCGTCTCCCGCAGGGGCGGCGTAAGTTCATCGAGAGAGATGTTTGCATCTATTCCCATGCCGAGGAGGGCATAATGAACAGTATCAGCCTCAGCAGAAATCTCCAGGAGCAGCCCCGCAACCTTCTTGTCGCCGATGAAGATATCGTTTGGCCATTTGATGAGCGCGCTGAGGTTGTACTCCTTGCGGATGGCACGGGCGATCGCGATCGACCCGGCCATGGTGATCATGAAGAGGTGATCGAGCGGGATCTTCGGTTTCAGGACTATGGTGGCCCAGATCCCGCCGGCAGGTGAGACCCAGGCGCGTCCGAGCCTCCCAACCCCGCCGGTCTGCTCCTCGGCGATGATCACCATACCATGCAGTTTCTCCGGATCGGTCTCGGGAATAAGCCTTTTCGCGACCCAGCTAGTGGATGCAGTACGCTCAAAGTGGCGAATCTGCCTGCCTATGACCCGTGTGCGCAGTTTCCTGTTGAGCTCGTATGGGAGGAGCCGATCAGTCCTCGCCTCCAGACGGTAGCCTTCCCCCCGTGACGATGATATACGGTATCCCAACCTTCGGAGTTCTCGTATCTGTTTCCAGACATTCGACAGGCTGATTCCCAGTTGCTCTGCGATCTGTTCGCCCGGTATCGGACCTGGCGACTCTTCAAGAATCTTCAGGACTTTGATTGCCGTTTCGTTCATGTCCACTACCTTTTTGCTGCAGGTGACTCAGTCGGGAGAGGGCAGGGATCCTCACCGCATACCTCCCTCCTGACAGCTGAGGCCTGCTCCATGAAATCCGCCAGATCGAAGACCCCGGTCACATCAACTATACCGATTGCAGCAATGGCACTGCCTTTCTCATCCCTTATAGGCGCCACCACTACCGGGATCCCCCTGTAAGGGCCACTCGGGGATCTGACCCGTTTTGTGACGTTCTCGGCAAGCACCGCCTCGAGAACGGGGCCGGTATAGGCTGTGTCGATGACCTTTCCTTCTTCAAGGCGGACGCCGGGCCTGTCACGGGATCGTGCCGTGACGGGCAGCCGATTGAGCAGATCGTGGACGCACGTCGCAAGCGGTGCAAGATCGCGTGCGCCCGAAGACGCGGAGATGATGTATTGTTCCATGACCGTATCCATACCTTTCATCACGGTTGATCTAAAATAAGGTTTCCCTATCAGCGCACGAGAACTCCGCCAAAAATTCTCGTGATGGGTATTCATGGACACTGGTAATCAGGATCACACCGTCACCTATCTCCTTCACGATCAGGAGGGGCTCTCCATTCGGCGTGGCGGCAAGAGTCTCCCCGCCATGGGATGGAAACGTCCCGTCGCACTCGATGGCGCTCAGATCGTAGCCTGAGAGGAGGGTGTTGTAAGGGCTATCCATGGTAAACCGTACTGCACGACGTCCGTAGGAGAACGCATACGTCACCGGGAATGGGAGCCAGTCGTAGGCGTCCTGGCGCGGAGATGCTGCGCCAAAGACCAGCAATCTCCCGCCTTTCTCAACGAAACGCTCGATCCGCCCACTTGAAGCCCGCAGTGCCGGCAGTAGTTTTGAGTATGCCGGGTCCGCAAACCCTGTCGGCACTATGAGCGAGACGAACCTGCCGCGCCAGAAGGGCGCTGCGAGCATATTAGGAGTGATCCCCTCACAGGATGCGCCGCAGTCCTCGATCAGCCGCGAGAAGACGAGAGGGGTGTCCCAGAGCAACCCAACTCTGCAGGTCATCCCTTGATCACCCCGAGCGGTTCCAGCCTGGCGACGATAGCCGAGAGACCCACTTCATGCACCACACGGACCACCTCGTGACTTGGTTTGTAGGCTTCAGGCGCCTCTTCCGCAATGGCCGCATCGCTGTGCGCACGCACCAGGATTCCTTCCCCTGCCAGATGTTCCCGGACATCTTTTCCGCGAACCTCTTTCTTCACCTTCGACCGGCTGAGCACCCTGCCGGCGCCGTGGCAGGTGCTGCCCCACGTCTTCTGCATCGCTGTTGTTGTGCCGCGAAGGAGGTAGGAGGACGTCCCCATGCTTCCAGGGATGATCACCGGCTGGCCGATCGCGGTGTATTCGTGGGGGATCTCCGGTGATTTCGGCCCGAAAGCGCGTGTTGCACCCTTGCGGTGTACACAGACCTCTGTGAGTTTGCCATCAACCTCGTGGCGCTCGAACTTGGCGACGTTGTGGGCGACGTCGTAGACGAGCCGCATCCCGTCATACTCGATCCCGAACAGTTTTGCAAATACGTTCCTGGCCTCGTGCATGATCACCTGCCGGTTTGCCCAGGCGTAGTTTGCAGCGCAGACCATCCCGCTGTAGTAGCCCCGGCCTTCCGGAGAATCGATTGGAGCGCAGGCAAGCTGGCGGTCAGGCAGGCGTATCCGGTATTTGGTGAGACCGGCCTCGAGCGTTCGGAGGTGATCGGTTGCGACCTGGTGGCCAAGCCCGCGTGAACCGCAGTGAACCATGAAACAGACCTGCCTCTCTTTGAGCCCGAAGACCTCTGCTGCTACAGGGTCGAGAATCTCTCGCACAACCTGGACCTCGAGGAAATGGTTCCCCGCGCCGAGTGTCCCCATCTGCGGGACGCCGCGCTGGCGCGCTTTTGAACTGACCGCATCGGGGTCGGCCCCGGAGATCGCGCCTTCTGCCTCGCACCGGACAAGGTCGGCCTCTGTTCCTAACCCGCGCTCGACCGCCCAGCGTGCGCCCTCGACCATGATCGTGTTGAGATCCTTATTCGAGACCCGTAGCGCGCTCTTTGCCCCGACGCCTGTAGGTATTGCGCCAAAGAGCCGCTCGATCAACTCCCGTTTCCTTCCGGCGATATCGGCCTCTGCCAAGGGTGTCGTGATCAGCCGGACACCACAGTTGATGTCGAACCCGACCCCGCCGGGGGATATGACGCCTTCAGTCATATCGAACGCGGCAACGCCTCCTATGGGAAACCCGTATCCCCAGTGGATGTCGGGCATGGCAAGCGAGTGCTTCACGATTCCCGGCATGGTCGCGACGTTTGCAACCTGGCGCACCGCGCCTTCCTCAAGCGTCTCGGTGAGCGCTTCCGAGAGGAAGAACCGTCCAGGGACGCGCATGCCCGGGACGTAACCGATCGGGACCTCCCACTCGAGGTCGCCAACCCTATTGATTCCGGCAAGCATATGGAAAAACCCCTTCAGACATCAAATATAATCTCAACCACATAACCATCTTTATCCCTCCTGATCTCAAGTCCGGAGTAGGACACGCCCTTGATGAGCGTCCCACCTGCGTGACGGTCAGGATCGAACGGCTCGCCGCGTAGAACGGCGGTGAGCCTGGTGCCCTGGATGTTCACATCGAAGGTGCAGAAGACGACG
>DAFR01000140.1:4643-6291 GCA_002497965.1 Methanomicrobiaceae archaeon UBA436
CTCGAGTTCGATCGTTTGCTCGACACCCCCGTCCTTGCAGGGCCCATACATCTCCCGAAAGATCGCCCGGCCCGCCTCAGCAAAGACCTCGTCCAGGGTCGCGCCCCGCACCCGCAGACGGAGATCGGCGGTGTGCTCCAGTTCCTCGAAACCCATGGCCTAGTACCCATCGTAAAAGAAGGGGATCATTCCTCTGTGGATACAATCGAGGTAGCGCGCCTGATACTTCGAGACATAGACGGTATAGTCACCCACCGGAATCTGCAGGTCGGTTGCTTTCGGTGGTTTAACCGACACCGGCAGTAGAATGGGCCCTCCACAGGATGTGCTCACCCTGAAATCACGTTTTCTCTGGAGGATGTAGGATCGGACATCCTCAGTTATGTAGATGCCCTGTGACTGGCCTGGCTCTTTAATGTCGGTTTCCATGATTGATCACCTATCTTGGTGCTTTGTGTAAAAAGAGGTATGGTTTTTCCGGTTTTCCATGGTTATGTTGTCCCAAGGATCTTTGCCACCAGATCCACGTACTGTTCTTTCAGTTCATAGACAGAGTTAGTCCCCTCGGCGTTTCGTCTCACGTGCAGGATACCTATCCGGGATGCAATTATGCCGACCATGGATGCGATGGAGTGGTAGGTGATCGCGAACTGCATTCGCAGTGTCTCGTAGATCTGTGGTATTGTAAGGGTCCTGACCTTCACGAAGAGGCCGAGCACCTCATGCCGGAGCCCATCCCGGTCACGTGAGAGATAACTTTTGAGTCGATCCTCTATCTCTTTTTTGAGCTCCCCCGGGGATCTCATATGTGTTTGTAATTGGGTATTTTATATATATCTTTTCATTTTATTCATTTATTGGATATTCTGACATCTGGACGACAATTGTCTGACAATTCATGTTCATATCCGTTATAATGACGTCGTCCCCCGGCGGGGTGGTGGGATGTCTGGATGAATGGATGAATGGAGGCTGTGAGTGATGATAGTCCCGGATACCGTGCCATGGGAGCAGGAAGAGGATTTTGAGGGTGTCTCAACATTGACGTTAGAGATCCCTTCCTCCGGCACTGTATCGGTGGAGAATCACCCGAGGGTAGGGGCTGACGGGGGGGGCGGGACGCCCCCGCCCCCATCTTAGCGTATCACCGGGGTGATGCCTTCTCGCAAAAAGTCTTGTAAAGGATCCGGCCAATCCGCATCCAGATTAGGCACCCGGTCTCCAGTGATGAATTCGTCCCGGGAATCCACCGTGGGAGATTCCGAGATTAAACCTGGAAAATACTGGATCGATGACCCAGGGCTCCAACGACCGACAAAGCAACACTCTTTATCTTTTCACAATTCTTACACTGATACAGCATGGAATTTGCCAGATACGACGTCAACAGATACTCCCCGCGGCAGATGGTGGCGCTGCCGCTGGTTATCCTCCTCCTGGCGCTGATGGTGCTCGGTTACACCACTTTAACCACGGGCCTACCCGTAACGCCGGGCATCGACTTTGCGGGAGGAACAGCAGTCACCGTCTTTACATCCGAGAGCAAAGAGACTATAGAGGCTGTCTTCGCCGGCTATCCTCTGCTGTCTGTGGGTGAGGGGATCGGCGGCGGTAGGTACATCCGGTTCGGGCCAATGGATGATGCAGA
>DAFR01000140.1:6388-10349 GCA_002497965.1 Methanomicrobiaceae archaeon UBA436
ATCGGTATGGCCATCGTCGTCCTGATCGCGTTCCGAAACCTTGTGCCAGCAGGGGCGGTCGTCCTCTCGGCCTTCGCCGACATAGCCATCAGCGCGGCAGTCATGCAGGTCATAGGGATTCCGCTCTCCCTCGGGACGACCGCCGCGCTACTGATGCTGATCGGCTACTCCGTCGACAGTGACATCCTGCTGACCACACGACTATTGAAGCGCAAGGGGAAACTCGATGAGAAACTTGCCGGCGCGTTCAGAACGGGGATCATCATGACGACGACAACCCTTGCGGCCATCGCCGCGATGTGGGTCGTCGCAACGGCCGGGCAGATCCAGATCATCACCGAGATAGCAAGCGTCCTCCTGATAGGTCTGGTGGTCGACCTGATGAACACCTGGATGCTGAACGCCGGGATCCTCAAGGGCTACGTTCTCCGGGGGGATAAGAGATGAATACCGAAACCATCAAGAAACTTCTCAAAGACTGGCGGGTCGCTCTGCTGCTCCTGCTGGTCATCGGCTCCCTTGTGGGGATCTACCTTATCCCTCCCAACCCGGAGAAGGGGCTTGAAGGGAACCTCCAGTTCGGTCTTGACCTTGAGGGGGGTTCGTGGCTGCAACTGGAGTTCCAGTCGGTGGTCGTGGGCTACTCGACCACGGGATCGGTTGATGACCTCGTGGCAAACCTTCGGACAGCCCTTGATACGGAGGTCATACGTATAGATGAGAACCATCTCGAGATCCGCAAGGACGTCCAGCGTGGTGACCTTGAACCGATCTTTGCCGGATCGGGAGCCTCGATCGTAACCTACCAGAAGGGTGTGTCCGCCTACACCGCGGACGAGGTTAAGCGGATCCTCAACGAGAAGGTGAATGCTCTCGGGATGCAGGACGCAAGGATCCACCTGCTCACTCCGACGGGCAGCGGTTTCCCCCAGTATGTGCGGATAGAACTCGCCGGCGTTGATATGGCAACCGCCCAGGAGATCGTCGGCAAGCAGGGTGTCTTCGAGATCAGGATCCAGACCGCTGGAAACGAGACACAGCACGTCCTCTACGGCGACCAGATAACAAGTGTCAGCGTGCCGCAGAAGGATCCATACAGCCAGGAGTGGGGTGTAGGGTTCACGTTCTCCGATGCCGGAGCGGAGGCATTCCGGGAGGCTGCCCTCAGGTACGGCGCTGTGGACAACCCCTCGGCTCACCATCTCATAATGCTCCTTGACAACAAGACCGTCTACAGCGCTCCACTCTCAAGCGACCTTGCGGCACAGCTCCGGTCGGCCCCGGTCAGGTCGCTCTCGGCCACCACCGGCACCGGCGATGCGGGGCTTGATGCGGCGATGACGCTTGAGATCCACCTGCGGGCAGGCGCCCTCCCGGTGAAGGTGGACGTAGTCGGTTCGGGTTCGGTGCCTGCGGCGCTCGGAGAGCAGTTCAAGACGATGATTGTCATTGCCGGGCTGCTTGCGCTGCTGACAGTCGGGCTCGTTATCTATTACCGATACCGTGAAGCCGCGATCGTGCTCCCCATGGTTGCGATCAACCTCTCGGAGATCATCATCCTGCTCGGGATCGCGCGGTTTGCAATCCAGCTCGACCTTGCCACCATCGCCGGGCTGATAGCGGTGATGGGTACCGGGATCGACCAGCTCGTCATCATTACGGACGAGGTGCTCCACGAGGGCCGGGTCCCATCACCAAGCCTCTACCTGAAGCGTTATGGGCGGGCGCTCGGGATCATCGCCCTTTCTGCTGCAACGGTTGTAATAGCCATGCTGCCGCTGGCGCTGATGGATCTCTCCACCCTCCGGGGGTTTGCCATCATCACCATACTTGGTGTCCTGGTCGGCATCCTTGTCACCCGACCCGCCTATGGAAAGATAGTTATGGCAATCCTCTCAAGATAACAACCCTACACAACCTTTATTGCCCCGTTTTTACACAGTGTTTGAACGGGGTATATCCATATGGGAAAACCGGTTTTAATGGATTTTTTCGCCGACTGGTGCGGTCCGTGCCACCAGCAGTCACCGATCATCGATGAACTCAGGAGAAGGATGGGCGATCGGGTTGAGATCAGGAAGATCGATGTAGGTGTAGATTCTGAGGAGACGCGGCGGTATGCTATGAAATACGATCTTCAGTTCGTACCCACGCTTGTCATCGAGAAGGACGGACAGGTCGTCCGGAAACTGGTGGGTGTCCAGGACCTGGCCACGCTTGAGAGCATCCTGAAACCGCTGGTGGAGAAATGAAGATAGGGATCGTCGGCGGAACCGGTGAGATCGGGGAGGGTATGGCGCTCCGCCTCTCGCCGAGGTATGACGTGATTGTCGGGTCGCGGGAGGAGGCTAAAGCGGTCATGACCTGCGAGACCTGCCGGGAGGCGCTTGGGGGGCAGGGCATCTCCTGCAGCCTGGTTGGCGCCTCCAACCAGGCTGCGGTTGACGGGGCGGATCTCGTTGTCCTGGCGATACCCTTCAAACACGTGGCGCCAACCCTGAAGACGCTGGGGGGTTTTGAGGGCAAGATCGTTGTCAGCCCTGTCAACCCGATCGAGCGGGAGACCTACTTCTACTACGCCCCACCGCCCGAGGGCTCGGCGGCGATGATGATAAGAGGTATGCTTCCCGCGACCGCGACCGTATGCGCAGCGTTCAACAACATCGCTGCAAACAGGTGGAAGAAGATCGACGAGGAACTGGACTACTCGGTTGCTGTCTGCTGTGATGATCCGGTAGCCAAACAGACGGTGATGGAGATAGTCAACAACGTCTCACGCCTCCGCGCCTACGATGCGGGACCGCTTGCGGCAGCATCGCTGGTTGAGAGCGTAACACCCCTCCTCCTAAACATCGCCCGGTTCAACAGGATGCGGGATGTCGGCGTCAGGTTCATCTAATACCTCTTTTCGTAACGATTGAAGAGCGGATCACCGGACTCGTGCGCCCGGTCTTCGCTATCTTCGATGCTTCCGGCGACACCCTGCCAGGTTCGCCCCTCCCCTCATGCGAGTGCCTTCTCCCGCATCACCGAACACACCCCGCACCTCAAGCGGCATGCAGATATTCCGGCGCGAACAGAACCCTCCTGCAGCAACATCAATGGTGCCGGGAATGCTGGATCAGGAGTTCAAAAGGATTGGGGATCGCCTCTTTAGGGAGGGGCTGGTCGGAGCAAATTTCGGGAATATGAGTGTTCGGATGGATGGAGAGAACGGGTTCTGTATCACCATGACCGGTGCCTACCTCGATTCCGGAGAGATGCCGGTCTTCGTGCCCTATGAGGGCGATGCCCCGCCGGAGGCCTCGAGCGAGTACCGCGTCCACCGGGCGGTTTATCGGGCGGCATCCCACCGTGCAATCGTCCACGCCCACCCGGTTCACGCTGTCGCCGCATCACTTGATCTCGACTTAATACGGCCAGTTGACAGTGAGGGGAGAATGCTCTGCCCGGAGATCCCGGTTGTTACCGGAGAGCCAGGAACCGATGAGATCGCAAGAAACGTCGCCGAAGCGCTCATCAGCGGGCGTATCGTCATAGTCAGAGGGCACGGGACGTTTGCCGCCGGAAAAACCCTGGATGAGGCGTATATCTACACCTCAATCGCCGAGTATGCCTGCCGGATCCTCATCCTATCGGGGAGGCTTCGGAGGGTTGCGTAACTGCTCGATCTGGCGGATCGTCTCGCGTTGAAATCCAAGCAGCATATCGCTTATGACCCCGAACATGAACATCTGGAACCCCATCATGATCAGCAGGACGGTGAGGATTGTAAGCGGCAGGTGCTCGATGTTCTTGAACCACTCGAGAACCACGTAGATGCCGATGATCCCGCCTGTGATCGAGATGATGAGCCCGATGATCCCGAAGTAAAAGATCGGGTTGTTCATCTTCGCAAGACGGTATATGGTTGAGAAGATCCTTAGACCGTCCTGAAGGGGGTTTAACTTGGTGACCGTCC
>DAFR01000140.1:10373-12468 GCA_002497965.1 Methanomicrobiaceae archaeon UBA436
GTTCTCACCGCCTCGACCGCCATCTCCGTCTCGATCTCAAATCCGGCCTCTTTAAGGTTCATTTGCCGGATCGAGTGAAGGGTAAAAGCGCGATAGCCCGAGAGGATGTCCTGGAGATCCTTACCGTGGGCGATCCTGAAGACGTGGTTAAGGATCTGGTTGCCAAGAAGGTTTAACCTCGTAAAAGCCCCTTTCTCCGGGCAGGCCAGGCGGTCTCCGATGACGTGGTCAAACCCTTTTCCGAGGGGCTCAAGCATCCTCTCCGCATCATCCGGGGAGTAGGTGCCGTCGCCGTCGAGCATCAGCACGCAGGGCTTGTCTATGATCTCCATAGCCTCCAGGATGGCGTTGCCCTTCCCTTTCCCTGTCTGAGTTCGCACTACCGCTCCCGCGGCGCGTGCTATCTCGGGCGTCCCGTCGGTGCTGTTTCCATCGATGACAAGGATGTGCTCATATCCGCGCTCCTTAAACCCCCTGACCAGGCCGCCGATCGTCGGGGCTTCGTTCAGCGTCGGGATGAGGACACAGACCTCGTCGCGCTCGATGCTCATAGAATGTACTATATCCCGGTCAGGAACAATAAGCACTTCGTATGCACATAGCCAAACCGGGGCTGCGCGCTCTGGGCGTAGCGGAGAGTTACTCCGGCCGCGAATACTCCACGCTTGCCGGTGTGGTCATGCGTAAAGATCTCCGGATCGACGGCGTGGGTTTTGCCAGGGTGACCGTCGGTGGCATGGATGCAACCGATGCGGTCATCCGGCTCTACAGCCGTCTTGGCCGCCGGGATATCAATTTCCTGATGATCGGCGGAAACGTCATCGCCTGGTATAACATCATCGACCCTGCAGCGGTGCACGAGGCGACAGGTCTTCCGGTAATCATCGTCACATACGAGGAGTCGGAGGGGCTGGAGGAGGATATCCGCCGCCACTTCCCGGGCGACGATGCAAGACTCGCCGCATACCGGAACCTCGGCGGGAGGATGCCGGTCAGGCTGCGGTCCGGCTGCACCCTGTTCATCCGCTCCTGCGGCATCGCAGAGGAAGATGCTGCGCGGCTCTGCAACGGTTTCACCTACGAAGGAAGGGTGCCCGAACCGATCCGTGTGGCTCGACTCATCGCGAGAGGGGTCGTCCGCTCCTCAGGAAGCCCCGGGCTCGCCCCTGACAACCATGACCGTTGAGGTTGCGTGATCGACAACGTAGGAGCTGGTGCTCCCCAGGAATAGCCGGCCGAGCCTGCCCTTGCCGTGCGACCCGACGACTATCAGACCAGCGCCGATCTTACGCGCAAGCGCGATGATCTCCGCACCGGGGTGTCCTAACTGTTTGTGGGTGGTTACCGGGACACCGGCGGCCGCCGCGGTCCTCTCCGCGCCGGCCAGGATCTCGTCGGCCTCCCGGTCGAGGGCATCAAGGAGGGCCTGCTGTGCGATATCGGGTGGAGGTAGATCGCTCAGGGCAAGCGCGGGGTATGCAGCGGTCTGGATGACGTGCACGACGTGCACCGGGATCTCCATCGCGCGGGCAACGGCAAGCCCCTGTTCAAGCGCCTTCTGGCCGATATCCGAGCCATCTACCGCCACGAGCATCGATCTGAACATAACACTCTCTTAGGAGTGTCCCTGTAGAAAAAGCATGATCCTCGGGTCTTCAGGCCCGCACTGCATCTTTTGAGATCACCTTCCCGTCGCGTTTATCGATGATCTCGACGCAGACCTCGGCACCTGGGTAGAGGGTCGCATCGGTGAGGTCTATATCTATCCTCTCGCCAGGGTTCCAGTATTCGGTGCGGCAGCCTTCGCCGCCGATGGTCTTCACCCCGTAATGATGCGACGGGATGAAAAGGTAGCCGTTCAGGGTCTGGACTATACAGACCCTCTGGCCGTTGACGTAGAAGACCGCCTTAAGGCAATCGTTCTCGTATACCGTGCTGCCGTTGTTGAGGAGGGTCACCCTGCTCGCGTAGGTCATTTTGCCGGTAATCGCGCTGTGGTGCGAAACCCCTGTGATGATGATGGGTGGCTGCGCCGGTTCCGACCACGACCAGGACGGTATCATCGCAAGCAGCATCAGCAGGACAAGAACGGCAA
>DAFR01000017.1:0-584 GCA_002497965.1 Methanomicrobiaceae archaeon UBA436
GCCACCGAGCCTTTGAGCGGGGGTATCGACCTTGCCGGGGTGCTCTCATCCGGCGATGCGGCGGTCATCCTGCTCCCGGCGGCGCTGATCGGGTTTGCCGGGATCACAAAGGCCGCACTGATGCCGTTCTCCTCCTGGCTGCTCGGGGCGATGGTGGCGCCAACCCCGGTCTCGGCCCTCCTCCACTCAAGCACCATGGTCAAGGCCGGTGTATACATCCTGGTCAGGTTCGCACCGGTCTTTGCGGGAACGCTTACCGGGTTCTCCATAGGGCTNNGTGGGCGGCCTGACATTCGTCCTCGCGTCTGCGATCGCGATATCGCAGAGCAACGCGAAACGGGTTCTCGCCTACTCGACGATCGCAAACCTCGGCCTTATAGCCGCATGTGCGGGTGTTGGAACATACATGCTTGTATGGGCTGCGATACTCCTGATCATATTCCACGCCATCGCAAAGGCGCTCCTCTTCCTCGGTACAGGGATGATCGAGCACAGGATCGGTAGCAGGGATATCGAGGATATGGAGGGTCTGATCGTCCGGATGCCCCGTATGGCTGTGATGATGTTCATCGGGATGGCCGGTA
>DAFR01000017.1:674-5642 GCA_002497965.1 Methanomicrobiaceae archaeon UBA436
GTCTTTTTCTGGGCGAAGTGGATGGGCAAACTGGTTGCGGTCACCCGTGAGCAGGAGCGGGTGGAGAAAGGTGTCCTGGAGGAGCCCTGGGCACCCCTCTACATCCTCACGGGTCTCGTGGTAGCGGCCACCCTCCTATTCCCGCTGATCTCATCTGTGCTGATTGAACCATACGTCCTTGCCATCTACGGGGCTACGGCACGCATGGCGCAGGCGAACGTCGCGATCATGCTCCTGATGATGGCCCTGCTTCTCGTGCTGCCGATCTCGTTCCTGCTCTTCAAGAGGAGCGCAAAACACCTCCCCGCTTACATGGGCGGGAGACCGGCGACGGCAGACCGCCGCTTTGCGGGCTCTCTTGGCCTCACCCGGGAGGCCCAGACCAGGAACTACTACCTGAACGACTACTTCGGCGAGGCAAAACTCTTCCGTCCAGGATTGGCGGTCTGCACAGCGCTGATAATCATCTCCTGGATCCTTGCGGGGGTGGCGCTATGACCTGGGCATGGCTTATAGGAGCGGTCTTATTCCTTATCCTGGCGCCCCTGGCGGGTGGTCTCATCGCGGGAATTGACCGCAAGATAACCGCCAGGATGCAGGGGAGGGTCGGCCCGCCTCTCCTGCAGCCGTTCTACGATGTCGGCAAACTCTTCGAGAAGGAGCGCGTCGTCGTCACCACGGCGCAGAACTTCTACGTTCTTGCTTACCTCGTCTTCATAGCCCTTGCCGGCGCGCTCTTCTTTGCGGGGGGTGACCTGCTGCTGACCATCTTTGCCTTCACACTCGCCCACGTCTTCCTTGTTCTCGGAGCCTATGCGGTTCACTCACCCTACAGCCACATCGGGGCGGAGCGCGAGCTGATCCAGGTGATGGCCTACGAGCCGATGGTCATCCTTGCGGCGGTCGGCCTCTACATGGTCGCAAACAGTTTCTACGTTGCCGATATCGCCGCAGTGGCCGTTCCGGCCATCCTCTACCTTCCCGGAGTCTTCCTCGGGCTTGCCATCATCCTCACAATCAAGCTCAGGAAGTCTCCGTTCGACATCTCGACGTCGCACCACGCCCACCAGGAGATAGTAAAGGGGATCACGACGGAGTTCTCGGGCCCGACACTCGGGACGATCGAGATCGCCCACTGGTACGAGAACATATTCCTCCTCGGCCTGGTTTACCTCTTCTTCGCCTGGAACCCGGTGATCGGGGTGGTCGCGGTTGTGCTCACGTATCTTGTTGAGATCTTTGTAGATAACACCACGGCACGCGTGCGGTGGCAGGCAGCGCTTAAGACCGGGTGGTTCGCGGCGCTGATCGGGATCGTGAACCTGGCGATCCTCTCCTATATGATGATTGGAGGTGCATGAGTAGCATGGCATTCCTGAAGCGATCACCATGGATCCTTCACTACGATGCGTCGAGCTGTAACGGCTGCGATATCGAGGTGCTGGCGTGCCTCACCCCGCTCTACGATGTGGAGCGGTTCGGCATCATCAACACCGGGAACCCCAAGCACGCGGACATCCTGCTGATCACCGGCGGGGTCAACGAGCAGAACCGGCAGGTTGTGAAGAACCTCTATGAGCAGATGCCGGAGCCGAAAGTCGTCGTTGCGGTCGGTATATGCGCTGCATCGGGCGGCATATTCCGGGAGTGCTACAACATCGTTGGCGGAATCGACAGAGTGATCCCCGTGGACGTCTACGTCCCCGGCTGCGCGGCAAGGCCGGAGCAGATCATCGATGGTGTCGTGAGGGCTCTCTCGATCCTGGAGGAGAAGCGAGCGAAGATGAAAGAGACGGCGCAGCATTCAGAAGAGGCGGGTGAGACCGCATGACGATACAGGAGGAGCAGACGATCATCGAGGTCGCGCTTCCGGATCTACTCCGGGAGGTCGAGAGGCTTCATGCCGATGGATACCGCCTTGTCCAGATCGGGTGTACGGATCTCGGCGGTGCTTACGAAATCAACTACTCATTCGATAAGGGCTACCAGTTCAAGAACCTCCGGCTGAAGGTCGGGCCAGATACAGGGGTTCCAAGCATCTCCGGGATCTACTGGGGGGCGTTCGTCTACGAGAACGAGATGCACGACCTCTTTGGAATCCCTGTTTCCGGGATCAACATCGACTTTAAGGGGACATTCATCAGGACGGCTAAGAAGTATCCGTTCAGCATCACAAGGAAGGGGGAGGACGCATGCCAGAACGAATAATCGTGCCGTTCGGGCCGCAGCACCCTGTGCTGCCTGAGCCGATCCACATCGATCTCGTCCTTGAGGACGAGAAGGTGGTGGAGGCGATCCCATCCATCGGCTACATCCATCGCGGACTTGAGCAGCTCGTGCAGAAGCGTGAGTATCCGGAGTTCGTCTATGTGGCTGAAAGGATCTGCGGGATCTGCAGTTTCATTCACGCCCTCTGTTACTGCCAGGGCATCGAGAAGATCATGGAGATCGAGGTTCCCGACCGGGCGCGATACCTCCGGACGATCTGGTCAGAGTACTCCCGTCTTCACTCTCACCTCCTCTGGCTCGGGCTCTTTGCCGACTCGATGGGCTTTGAGAACCTCTTCATGCGTTCGTGGCAGCTCCGGGAGAAGGTGCTAGACGTGCTTGAGGACACGACCGGCGGCCGGGTCATCCAGGGCACCTGTAAGGTCGGCGGTGTCCGGCGGGATATAGTGCAGGAGAAACTCGACGAGATGCACCGCGGACTTGAGTCTTTCGAGGAGGAGTGCCGGGACCTCGGTCATGTCTTCTTAAACGACAATACAGTGAACTACCGCCTTCGCGGGCTTGGCGTCCTGTCAAAGGCGGAGGCCTACGACCTTGGCGCTGTCGGCCCGACCGCGAGGGCAAGCGGTGTCGAGATGGATCATCGGGAGACAGGCTACGCTGCATACGGTGATCTCGGTTTCAAACCGGTCATCGAGACCGCAGGCGACTGCTACGCCCGGTGTGCCGTAAGGGTCAGGGAGGTCTATGCCTCAATCGACCTGATCAGGCGCGCGATCGAGGAGATGCCGGAAGGCCCGATCGATGTGAAGGTCAAGGGAACGCCGGATGGGGAGTATTTCTCCCGTGCTGAGCAACCCCGCGGCGAGGTCGTTCACTACCTTCGGGGCAACGGGACAAAGCACCTGGTTCGCGACCGTATCAGGACACCGACGCTGACAAACATACCATCGCTCGTAAAGATGCTCCCGGGCGTCCAGCTTGCGGATGTCCCGGTGGTAGTCCTCTCGATCGATCCCTGTATCAGCTGCACGGAGAGGTGAGTGCAAAAATGAGTCTATTTCAGATGACCCGGACGGTTCTCCGAAACCTTGCAGGAGGCCCGGCCACACGGCGTTACCCCGCCGTACCGGCAAGGAAGAGTCCGATAACCCGGGGGCACGTCGTCTTCAACCCGGCCACGTGCCGTTCCTGTGGACTCTGCTCCAAGCGGTGCCCCTCGGGGGCGATCAGCCTGGAGAAAGAGGCCAACTTCTGGGAGATCGACCGCATGCGCTGCATCGCCTGCGGCGAGTGCGTGGAGGGCTGTCCGTTCGACAGCCTCACGATGGAGCAGGATTACTTCCAGCCTGTCGTGGATCGTGTGGTTGAGCGCTACACCATCACCTACGTGAAGCCAGAGAAACCCGAGAAGAAACCAGAGGAAGAGGGCAAGGGCGGCTAGGCCTCACGCCGTTGGGGATCCGGGCCGGTGCTGGGTGCCGGCTCACCGCCCATAGAGATCGCGCCTGACCCGATGCTCCTCAAACCGCCCGCGGTGGAAGACACGGACATCGACCACGGCACCGTTGCGGAACTCCCGCATCAGGCGGTCGTATGTCCGCCGGACGTATCGCAGCCCCTCCCGTGCGAAGAGGTCGCGCAGGGCCTGCCGGAACCGGATCTCCTGGTCGAGGAACGCCGCCTCGTAGGCCACGGTCTCCCGAAAGATTCTGGCGCACTCAGCATCCTCGATCGGGTTGTTGTAGGTTCCATGCTCGTTAAGGCCGCTGATCTGCCGCCATTCGACGGCACCACTCTCGTCGGCCTCGCGGTGGAGCATATAGGGGTAGACCCGGCAGATGGAGAACCGCCGGTCGTAGATGCTGCACATGCCATCCTTGAGAAAGATACATGATCCGTCCGGTCTCGTCCTCAAGGCGTACCCCGAGACGTAGAACCTCCCCTCCTGGTCGCAGGCATCGAAATCCGGTGCAGGAATGACGGCGTCTGGCAGGATCTGGCGGACAATATCGGTGTCGTCCTCCAGCAGAAAGACGTGGCCGTTAAACTCGCGGGTGCAGCACCGGCCGCAACGGTCGCAGGAGAAGCCTACGTCCCGGATGATCGCGATGAACTCGTCCTCCGGGAACTGGAGAAGCCGGTCTCGCTCCGCCTCAAGGGCGGCAATCTGTTCATCAAACGTGAACGTAACCCGGGCACCCCCCCTTAACCCCGGCAGTCGGTGCCGGAGATCTTCTACGCTGTATTTGGACGCCGGAGGGGATATCTCCTTCGGCAGATGCGAGTCATTCTTCATCGAGGGCATCGAACCGATACCTCCCTGGTTTGATAAACATTCCGGGCACGGCTTCCCCCTGGCTATCGCCAGACACTTGCCCCCCCTGTGAAGGGGGCGGGAGGCCGCGGAGCTGCCGGGCGGTGGGGGGCAGGGGAATGGATGGTTATGCTCCATCTCCATCAGCCTCTCCCTGATTGACGAACTCTCCATCGATACACCGTCCCGTCCGACCCTCTCAGGGGCCGGGGCTCCGGAAACGTATTAATTGATCCGATTCAACCATTACCACCGCATGGGGCGTTTCCTGTGGTCGTGACATTCATCCTGTTCATTGCTGGTATACTCCTCCTTGTCAAAGGGGCCGATCTCTTCGTGGGCGGCGGAAGCGGTCTTGCCATCCGGCACCGGATCTCCCCCGCCCTGATAGGGTCGACGATAATCGCCTTCGGCACCTCGCT
>DAFR01000017.1:5707-15672 GCA_002497965.1 Methanomicrobiaceae archaeon UBA436
TCATTCTCGCGCTATGCACCCTCCTCCGCCCAGGCATCTTCGCCGCCTCCGAGAAGTCGCGCCCCTTATTGATCCGCTACACCGCGCTGATGCTCGTTGCAACGGCGGTATTTGCACTTCTTGCCCTGGCAGGCACGCTTGACGCCTTTGCCGGCGTAGTTTTCCTCATCCTCTTTGCTGGAATCCTCGCAGTTCTCCTGCGGGAGCAGCGTGAGGAGGAGGGCGTCGAACTCAGGTCACACGGCTGGGTTGACGCCCTCTATATCTGTCTTGGGCTTGCCGCGGTCATCATCGGAGCGCAGCTGGTCGTCGACGGCGCTGTCGCGTTCGCGGAGGCCCTGGGGATCCCGGCGTTTGTCATCGGAGTCTCGGTCGTCGCTGTCGGCACCTCCCTTCCAGAACTTGCAACATCGGTAGTCGCCGCTGTAAAAGGAGAGGGAGCCATCTCGATCGGCAACATCCTTGGAAGCAACATCTTTAACCTGCTCCTGGTACTCGGGATAAGCCTCATCCTCGCCCCCGCTGCGATAGGATCGCCTCTCGATGTCATCGCTGTTGTCCTCTTCTCTATCGCGATCCTCCCCCTGCTCTTTGCCCGCCCCGCCGTCGTGCGGGGCTGGTCGTGCATCCTGCTCCTTGGCTACGCCGCCTATATCGCATGGAGTTTCGGGGCTGTGCCGGTCGGGTGAGAGGAATCGTCTCACAGTAAAACAGGACCTGATCCGGTGACCATCGGAGAGATCACCTGGAACCGGCCGGTAATTCAACGGGGAGGGGTTGAAGTGAGGGACTTCCTCACCAGGGTGGCCTGTGTTTTCTGACGGCCTTGAAGATCTCCATCACGATCACCACCGTTGAGGCAAGGGCAAGCAGGAAGACCCACTCTCCCAGGGATACCGGCTGCACCTGGAGCACGTTCTGGAAGAAGGGAATGTGGAGTGCGAGGATGTGTACGCCCTGCGCAGCAATGACGCCGGCAATCAAGAAGTAGTTGCGGCTGATAGGGACGCGGAACGCGGAGATGTACTCCGACCGGCAGTTGAAGGCGTGGATATTCTCAAATAGCACCATCAGCAGGACAAGCATGTTCCTGGCCGCGAACTCGTCCCAGCCGTTGCCGAGCATCCAGTGCCAGGCGCCAAGCGCCACCACCGCGATGACGGTGCCTGAGAGGAGCGTCTCCTCTATCATCAGGCGGTTGAAGATCCCCTCGTCTGGCTTTCGCGGCGGCCGTTTCATGACATCGGGGTCCCCACCCTCGAATGCGAGCGCCACATCCTGGATCCCGTTTGTCACCAGGTTCAGCCAGAGGAGCTGGACTGCAAAAAGCGGCAGCGGCAGACCCAGGGCCAGGGCGAGCATGAAGAGAAGAACCTCCGCAAGCCCGGTCGAGATCAGGAGGTAGACAACTTTGCGGACGTTGTCGTAGGCGTAGCGCCCCTCCTCGATACCTGCAACGATCGAGGCGAAGTTATCATCGGTGATGATCAGCGATGCCGTGTCCTTGGCAACATCAGTCCCCGAGCCCATCGCGATCCCGATATTAGCGCTCCGGAGTGCCGGAGCGTCGTTTACGCCGTCCCCCGTGACCGCAACAAACGCCCCGCTCTCCCGGTAAGCCTCGACGATCCGGAGTTTCTGTAACGGTGTCACCCTTGCAAAGACCCGGGCGCGCTTCACCCGCTCGATAAACCCGGGTGTGATCGAGTCGCCGGTATCGCCCATTTCCGCGCCGGTGATCACCTGATCCGGCGAATCGGCGATCTCCAGTTCCCGTGCAATGGCAAGGGCTGTTGCGGGGTGGTCGCCAGTCACCATCACCACATCTACCCCTGCCTCACGGCACCGTCGGACGGCATCCGGGACGTCAGGCCGGATCGGGTCGATGAACCCGACCAGGCCGAGGAGTTCAAGGGGAGGAACCTGCGGGTTCTCTCCAGAGATATCTCTCTCCTCCCGACCCTGGGCCACAGCAAGCACCCGGTAGCCCTGTGAGGTCAGGAACTCGAGTTCCTCCTGCACGCCGTCAGGATCGAGGGGAAGACTCCTGTCTCCCCCGGCAGCCATACTCTGGCAGAACGGGAGGACGGTCTCGACGGCCCCCTTGACCGCTACCCGGATCTCCTCCCCATCACGGTACCAGACAGCAGCGTAGCGCCGCTCGGACTCAAACGGGATCTCGGCAATGGATGGCGCACCCTCTCGGACGGCAGCGGGATCAAGCCCGAGTTTGTAGGCGAGTGCGAGAAACGCCACGTCGATTGCATCGCCATGGTGTGTCCAGTTGCCTTCGTCGGTCCGCTCCAGCGCCGCCTCGTTACAGATCGCCGCCGCCCGGGCAAGTTGTTCCAGTCTGGAGCGGCCGGGGCCGGCCACCGGATCGCCGTCTTCCTTGAGGACCTCACCCTCACCTGCGTAACCGGCCCCGGTTATGCTGAACCTCTCACCGGTGGGGAGGGCGATGACCCTGGCGGTCTGCTGGTTCACGGTGAGTGTCCCGGTCTTGTCGCTTGCGATCAGAGTGCAGCTTCCAAGACTCTCCACCGCTGCAAGGACCCGGACGATGACGTTGCGTGCCGCCATCCGCGACGCCGCGATCGAGAGAGCAACGGTCAGTGCGACCGGCAGCCCCTCGGGGATCGCCGAGACCGCCAGGGCGACGGCAAGGAAGAAGACATCAAGGACAGGCATCCCCTGGCCGAGCACGATGATAGCAAGCACCCCTGTGGCAGCAAGGATGGCGATGGCAATCTTGCGCGAGAAGTCTTCCATGCGGATGATGAGCGGTGGTTTGCCGCCCTCTGACTCCGTGACGCTCTGTGCGATCTGGCCAATCTCTGTATTCTGGCCAGTCGAGACCACAACTCCCGTGCAGCGCCCGGTCATGACAGTGGTGCCGGCATACAGCATGCTCCGCCGATCGCTGGTGGGCAGCGACGCGTCCACGGGGTCGGGTGTCTTCTCGACCGCGTGGGACTCACCGGTCAGGAGCGACTCGTCGACGGTGAGTGACCGTGCTCTGATGATTCGGGTATCGGCGGGGACGCGGTCGCCGGACTCCAGGACGACACGGTCGCCTGGAACCAGGTCTTCGGCAGGCACAACCCTCTCCCGGCCGCCCCGTATCACGCGTGCATGGATCTTGAGTATCTCCTGCAGCGCTGTTGCACCCCTCTCTGCCTTCACCTCCTGAAAAGTTCCAATGACAGCGTTGAGCAGCAGAACGGCAAAGATGAAGATGGCATCGGTGAGATCGGCGAAGAGGATAGAGATGATCCCGGCTGCAAGGAGAACGTAGATTAGCGGGCTCTTGAACTGGCGGAGGAAGACCTCAAATACAGTCGGTGGGCGCTTCTTAGGGAGGACGTTCTCGCCGAAGACCTCTTTTCGCCGGGCAACCTCCTCTTCGGTGAGGCCGTCTGTCGATGATTCGAGCAGTCGTTCTACCTCATCCACCGGGAGAGCGTGCCACGCGGTCGTCCGGCACTCATCTGGAGAGAGGTTTTTATCCATTCTACTACCTCTTTGGTATGCGTTGGAGATTCAATGGCTGCGAGGATGCCCGGCCGTCCTACCGTCCCTGAAGGTATGATCTCTCTCAAGACTACATAAAAACTCCAGTCTGCGCTCACCGGGGGAGTGGGTCAGGCATGGATCATCGTCAGCATCATCTTGAACTGCGTGATGGCCTGGACAGCGTGGGGCTTCCCGGCGGGCATTATGATCATCTCGCCCGCTGTAAGGGAGTAATCCGTGCCCGCGATGGTGATGAGAGCCTCTCCCTCAAGAACCTCCAGGACGGCGTCATAGGGAGCGGTGTGCTCCGAGAGGCCTTCGTCTGCATCGAAGGCAAAGATCGTTATGGTGCCTGCAGGGGTGTTTATGAGCATCCGGCTGACGATCGAGCCTGGCTGATAGGCAACCAGGCCGCGGGGGTCGATGACACGTTCGGTGAGTCTCTCGGTTTCAGTCTCCGACATAAGAGCCGTTTTATCCTGCAGGCTCTTCTGCTTTGCGGCATGGAACGGGGAATGGGGAGCAGGACAGATCAAACCTCACCTTTTTCCCGTATACACCCTGAATAATAAGAGACCTTTCGTGTACTACCATCTCATCCTGACCGATGCCTGCAACCTCTGCTGCACCTACTGCCGCGGAAAGGCGTTTGTCGTCGACTCCCCCGACCAACCCGGGATCTCCATCGACGAAGACCTGCCTGTTGACCTCGATATCGATCTCGATGACCTCTACCGGTTCCTGGCAAAGGACCCCGATCCGGTACTCATCTTGTATGGCGGGGAACCCCTGCTCGCACCCGACCTGGTCAGCGAGATCGCCCGCAAAGCGCCTGTATCGGCGCTGATCCTGCACACCAACGGCACGCTCCTTGATGGTCTCGAACCCGCCATCGCAAACCGGTTCGACACCATCCTGGTCTCGATCGACGGCCCGGAGAGCCTCACCGACGCCCACCGGGGCGAGGGGACGTTTGATCGGGTCATGAGAAACCTCCGCGGTCTCGTGGCCGGCGGGTTTGGAGGCGAACTGATCGCCAGGATGACCGTGGCCGAGGATACTGATATCGTTGAGGCGGTCCGCTATCTTACGGAGAACGAGAGGTTCTCCTTCCCGGCCGTCCACTGGCAGATGGACGCAAATTTCTGGAACGACTACGGGATGCGAGACTACGCTGCATGGGTATCAGAAAGTTACAACCCTGGCATCCGCTCGCTTGTGGCCTTCTGGGTCGAGACGATGCGGCGGGAGGCACGGGTGCTCCGGTGGTACCCCTTCATTGACCCGATGGAGGACATGCTGCTCGGCCGGCCAGGCAAACTCCGGTGTGGTTGCGGCCACGCAAACTACAGCATCATGACCGACGGGCATATCGTTCCATGCCCAATAATGGTCGGGATGAAGGACTACTACGCCGGGCATATAGCGACAGCGGATCCCCTCCACCTCCCGGTTACCACTGTTGGGAGTCCCTGCACGGAGTGTGGTATCCTTGAGTTCTGCGGCGGCCGCTGCCTTTACTCAAACATCCTCCGACCCTGGCCGGAGGAGGGGCGGCGGGTCGTCTGCAGCACGGTGGAGAACCTCCGTGCCGCTCTCTCGGCGGCGCTGCCGCATGTCAGATCACTCATCCAGGACGGCAGAATCAGGCTGGAGGATTTCTCCCACCGGCGCTACAACAGTTGTGAGATCATACCCTGAGGGGGGCTCTCCAGGCGAAGATTCATCCGGATGAAAGGGGAACAACTGGAGTGAAAAGATGGCGGGACCCGGACAGATCCTTTGCAGGCTCGGGCTCCATCGGTGGGGCCGGAAGCATGGCTACGATGACTACTCCTCAAACGTCATCGAGTGGGAGCAGCGGTGCGAACGCTGTGGGAAGAAGAAGCGCTGGATCGAGGTGAAGCGGGACCGGCGGAGATGAGGAATCATTCGCATCGGCCCGCGGCGGTTATCCTGCGTCCTCTCTTCCCCCGAGATCCTCCTGCTGCTCCTCGATCCAGGCCCTGGTCCACCTCTGGAGATCGCGTATGCTGGCAGACCCCTGCCGCTCGCGCATCGTTCTCAGGTGGTCTTCAAGTTCGTCTGCAAGGGAGAAGATCAGCGCTTCGGACTCTTCTTCTGATAACGGGCCTTCCGCCTCAAGGCGGGCGGTCCCGAGCTCGAGGAAGTGGTGTAACTCGCCTGTCACCTCCAGGATCCTGGGGAGATCCAGTCTGACTGTATACCCCATGAAGAGGGGGTTGACGCACCCTGTAATAATTTAATCCATTTCGTTCTGGCTCCCCTGACTCTCCACGGTACCCCCTATCGTCCCGGTCGTATCGCGGACCTGGGGGGTTATACCGCGCCACACCGTCGTTTTGGGGACGTATGGGCTATTATACGCCGCTTTCCAGGCACCCGGGGCGGAGGGGGACGATGTAAGGCGCCGGGAGGTCCCGTTTTACCACTGCCTCAATCCCGTAGACCGACCTGAGCATATCTTCGGTGAGCACTTCCGCCGGAGCCCCGCAGCCGTATATCGACCCGCCTTCGAGCACCAGAAGACGGTGGCAGTAAGTGGCCGCGAGATTGAGGTCGTGGAGAGCGATGACGATAGCAAGCCCCTTCTTATCGGCGAGGTCGCGCAGGATCTCCATCACCCCCATCTGGTGGCAGAGATCCAGGTTGCTGGTCGGTTCGTCGAGGAAGATAGCGTCTGTCTCCTGCACAAGCGCCCGTGCGATCATAACCCGCTGGCGCTCCCCGCCGGAGAGTTCGGCAACCCTCCGGAGCGCGAGTTCCTCGAGATCGAGGAGGGTAAGCGCCTCAACCACCTTATCCTCGTCAGCAGGGCTCACCTTCCAGTTCAGGTATGGCCGCCTCCCCATCAGGACGGTCTCAAACACAGTTGCAGCGGTCCGGTTCCCGGCAGACTGCGGCACGTAGGCCATCGCCCGCGCAATCTCGCGCCGGTGCATGATGCGGATATCCCGACCATCGAGCACCACCCTCCCGCGTCTTGGAGATAGCATCCCGTTGATGCACCGGATGAGTGTTGTCTTCCCGCAGCCGTTCGGCCCCACAAGCCCGAGAACCTCCCCCCTCTCCACCTGGAAGGTGATTTCGTGGAGAACCTCCCGGTCACGGTAGGCAAACGAGAGATCTTCGACCGATATCAGCGGCATCAGGCATCCCTCCGGTGCAGGAAGAGGTAGATAAAGAACGGCACCCCGAGAAACGCGGTCACGATACCGACGGGGATGACCTGCGGTGCAAGGACGCTTCGGGCGATACTGTCTGCCGCCAGGAGAAGGAGAGCACCGATGAGACCGGATGCCGGAAGGAGCGTCCTGAAATCGCTACCTATGATCATGCGGGTGATGTGCGGCGCAACAAGCCCGATGAACCCGATCGTCCCGGTGAAACATATGATCACCGCTGTGATGAGCGAGGCGATAAGCATCATGACCGTCATCGAACGCTCGACCGGCACCCCGAGACCGGCCGCCACCTCGTCACCCTCTGCCAGAGCGTTGAGGTCCCAGGCACGGTATACCAGGTAAGGGACGGTGCAGGCAAGGACAAGCGCGACAATCCCTAGTTTCGGCCAGGTTGACTTGTCAACCGACCCGAACATCCAGAATACCACTGCCTGGAGCTCTTCGCTGCTGCCGACGTACTGGAGGAGCGAGGTCACCGCCGAGAAGAGGTACATGAGCGCGATCCCGGCAAGGACCATCGTCTCCGAGCCCACTCCCCTGTATCGGGCCATCCCGTAGATGGCAAACGCAGCAAGCAGGGCAAAGAGGAAGGCGTTGCCTATGATGAGGTACTCCCCGCCGAGAACCCCGGCGCCCATGACTATCGCAACGGATGCGCCGGTGGCTGCGGCCGAGGCGATACCGAGCGTGAATGGGCTTGCAAGCGGGTTTCGGAGGATCCCCTGCATCACCGAACCCGCCACCGCGAGCCCGAACCCGGCGCAGACCGCGAAGAGCACCCGGTGGAGCCGGTAGTCCCAGACGATGGTGATTGCAAGTTCCGGAGCACTGAACCTGCCGGGGAAGAGACCGGCCAGGATCGCGAGATAGGACTCAGCCACTCCGAGATCGGCCGACCCGAGGGTGACCGCTATCCCGATGAGGAGGATGAGTCCGAAGGTGAGGGCAAGCATAAAGGCGGCGCGTGTCCTCTTCAGCCGCGCGTAGCCCTCGTAAAGACTGATATTCTGCTCCATCGGCGATGGCTCCTATTCGGGGTAGACGAAACTTCCCATAGACGCGAGATCGAAATCGATCCCCTGGAACTCGCTTAAGTAACGCTGGTGGATGGCGTGCGGGTCGAGGTCGGCGAACCTGTCGGGGTAGAACCACTTCGCCAGGTAAGCCGTCCCGATGAAGTGCTGGGCACCGCCAAGGATATCCGAATGGATGACGTAGACCCGACCGTCCTTCACGGCGGAGATCCTGGACCAGCCGGGGCGTTCAAGCAGCGCCGACCTGATCTCGGCCAGCGCTTCTGTATCGCGCCGGGCGTAGCCGCCGACGGCCAGGCCCTGCCCGGCCAGTTTCACGATCACCTGCGGGTCAGCGACGATGACCGCCTCAGGGTCGATGATGGGATACTCCCCGCTCTCGCCGGCAAAGGGGTTCAGCCCACCAGCGATCTCGATCTTCTCGTTATACCCGGATCCGGCCGCGACGGTCTTGTAGTCCGTCCAGTACTCGAAGTATACCCGGACGCGCTCATCAGCCGGTATATCTGCCGTGCCTTCCCGGATCCAGTCCATCGTCGACTCGTAGAATGAGGCAAACTCTTCTCCCTGCCAGGGTTCGTCTACGATCGCGGCGATCTTTCGGATCTCCTCCGGATAGGTTGCGGGCTTAAAGCAGTCGAACCTGAAAACCCGGATACCAGGACTGCTCGCCTCAAGCCTGCGCTGGATATCATCGCAGGCCGATGTGCTGATACTCGCGTAGAGGAATACGGCGTCCGGCCGGAGGGAGACGACCCTCTCCATATCTGGCGACCAGATCGAACCGACGTTCGGTTTATCCTGGCATTCGGGGAAGAACGTGCTCTTCTCGTGGGTGTACTTGTCGACGGCCACAACCTTCTCCATATCGAACCCGACAGACCGCAGCGTCTCGAGAGCCTCACCGCTGAAGGTCACAACCCGGCGCAGGGGGCGGTAGAGCGTCAGGTCTCTCCCAGATGAGTCGGTGACCAGAAGCGGTTTTCCATCCCAGCGGGCGTAGACCCAGGCGGCGTCCAGGATGTCGTCGCGGTCTATCTCTCCGGCACCACCCATGTAGGCGGCGTCGAGATAGGAGAGGGCTGCCGCGGTGTACTCGCTGAAGGTGAGGACGTCATCCCCATCGGCATCTCCCGGTATGCTGCCCTCAACCGCCGATGCCGGGACGGCGAGGAGGAGGAGGGAAAGAACAAGGATGAGGATGATACGCCGGTTCATCGCTGACCACCCACCCGCCGGGCGATGATGAGAGCAACTATCGCTGTAAGGAGGGCAAACGGCGGGGCGGCCTCCTGTGTCGGCCTCTCCTGCGGGGTGTTCTCTTCTTCTGTCTCGATACCGTCCACCGCGAGATGTGAAGCGGGGATGGTGCCGTTTGACTCGCCCAGGAAGTCTTCCCAGATGCCGGTTATATCCCCGCTGCCGGAGGAGGGCGCCCTGACCTGGTAGGTTATAAGGGTCTCGTTTATCAGCGCAAACGCGACCTGCCTGCCTCTGGCCAGGATGCGGTCAGCCGGGTGGTCGGTTCCCACAAAGGTGTAGCCGGGCGGCAGAGTCTCCACGACGCCGCCGAGGGTGATCCCCTCGATAGAGAGCGAGACCTCCAAGACCTCGCCCGCCCCCGGCTCGGCGGTGGAGAGCGTCCGGGTGACCGTGGCGCCCCATGCTGCGGCCGGAACGAGCATTAGCAGCAGGATGAGGCAGATGAGCCGATCTGCCGGGGAGCCTCTCATAAGGTTTTGTTGTCGATCGAGTAATATGAATGTTTCCTATTGTGCTAACAAATCAGAAATTCGGTGTATTGGTGTATATCAGGGTTTCTCCGGTCCTGTTGGGGCTGACGGGTGACGTAGTATGACCCCGGAGCTGCCTGACAATACAACATCGCCCGCCTACAACATCCATTCAAACCCCATTGCGACGAGGAGCATCATCGCTGCCGCCGATAGCGAGATTATCGTCACCGCCCAGATCACCAGACCTGGTAGAATCATGAAGAAGAGGCCAAACCGCTCCCAAGCAGCACCAGGATCCCTTTTGCAAACTGGCCGCTGTAGGCCTTGTCAGAGGCCGTTGAAGAGGAGGGAGCCCTGCAACCCCACCGCCAGGTTCTTCAACATCCCTCTGCGTGAGAGAGAGCCCAGCGTATCACGCAGCAGGTTCTTCAATGCGCCTGCTGAAGGTATCATATCCCCTCTGAGCCCGCTTT
>DAFR01000010.1:0-12620 GCA_002497965.1 Methanomicrobiaceae archaeon UBA436
GGTTTGTAGTCGCGGTTGATGCACCAGACGTCTTCGCGGTCACTGTAGTTCAGCGACCGGTTATCCGGCCCGCGTTCCAGAGCGCCGTAACGCGACTCTAGGTTAAAAGTCCTCTCTCCACCCGGTTTTTCGTAGAAGAGGATGTGGTAGTGGGAGGAGATGTACTTCCGGCTGGTGTAGACTCCGAAGTTGTAGCGCCAGATGATGTGGTTGACCTCACGAAGATGCGTCCCCCGGAGGGCGTGGAGGATGTGGTAGAGGTTTGTGTAGCCCGAGACTATGTATATAGAGCCCCCGGGTCTTAGTATACGTTCAGCCTCAGCGATCCACCTACAGCTGAACTCGCCGTAGTCGGCTGCGGCGACCTCGACGTAACCGTCGATGACAAACCTCTCGTCCCGGTTGTAGTGACGGTGCAGCCGGCCGCCGTTGATGCCGTAGGGCGGGTCGGTGATGATCAGGTCGATCGAGTCGTCGGGTATGTGTGCAGCGGCACCGCTGATGCAGTCACCGTTGTAGAAGGTGTTGCCGTAGACCTCCTCCGACCTCATGCATATCCCCGGTGTACCGGGTTTGACCCTCCATCGCGATAAGATACTCGGATGGTGGTGGAGGGGGCTATTGATGTCATGTGGAGGGATTCACCCTCCACACAACACAAGCCCTCCCCTCACCACCACGCTGCCTTACTTTTGCGCTCTCTCAACCGTTTTTTGCGCAGCCTCAGGGCCACCACGGCGGCAATGATCGTGACAAGTATGGCGGCCAGTAGACCCAGGCCCAGGGCGTTGTTCTCGCGGTATATATCGAGGAGGAGATCAGCGCCAAGAGCGATCAGGAGGCTGGATAAAAACGACCCCGTGCAGACACAGAGAAAGACCCGTGCCTTCTCCAGCCCCAGCAGCCTGCCAAGGATCGAGCCGTTCATCGACCCGGTGCCCTGGAAGGGGAAGAAGACAAAGAGGATAAGCCCGATCGTCGAGAAACGCCTGATCCATGGCCGTGCCTCAAAGAATTCCCGGCCTGCCTTCATACCGCTCTCAATCAACCGGCCGATGAGCGGAATCTTCAGCGCCAGATCGAAGTTCCAGACGATAAAGAGCGATACCGCTGCATCCACCATGAAGATGGCAAACGTGACAAGCCACCAGGGGTAGCCCATCATTATCGCGATAGGGATGATCGACTCCTTTCCCGCAGGAGGGATGAAGTAGGCGGCAAGCAGCCCCGAGAGGTTGAGGAAATCCTGGTATGGCAGGAGCAGGTAGAGGATCGCAAAAAGTATAATCCCGATCCCGAAAGGGAGGAGGAACTTTATGGGACCGGCAATGTAGCGATTCTCGAGGATGGTCCTCCACCATACCCGCTGCGATACACCCGTTGCATCATCCATGATTCGCCCCTCGATCCCGCACAGGAAGGCTTCCCCATTACATCTGGAGGCTCCCTGTTAATACATTACCCATAGATGGATCCAGCATCTTCAAGTCCGCGGAACGCAAGGATAGGTAGCATGACCTCTCCTCCTGCCACCCGATCGCCCCGCAACCTCCCGCTCGTCGAGGCCGGGAGCCGGGAGAGCGCCCTCTGCACAATCGCGAACGTCGCGGCCGCTCTTGAGACGCTGCGAGAGGTGCGAAAACACGTCCGCGGCGACCACAAGCGACGGCTCGACGATGTAGCGGTGATCCTCCGCGTAATCGCGTTCGACACCCAGGCAACCTACGCGATCACCGATGACGAGGCGCGTGAGTTCATCAGGAAGTGCCGCTCGGTGTGAGATCGCCGGGCAGCACCGGGTCGGTGAGGATGCGGGCAAAACGTTCCCACCGGTCAGTGCCACTCCCCACATACTCCCGGACGAGCCGGCAACCCCCGAAGATCGCCACCGGGTATCCCCGGAACTCCTCGATGAACCGGAGCCGGGCCTCTGCCCCCTCCCGGTCAAGGAGCAGGACGTCCTGGAGGAACCTGCACGCCTCCTCCCGCGAGAGGAGGCTGGCGAGATATCGCCGGGCGACGCGGGCGTTCCCCGCAACTTCCAGGGCGGCGGCCGCGCCGGCAACGGTATCCAGGAGACCTGCGTCCGCCGGGTCAAACCCCGCCAGCGGAAAGAGAACCTCCTCGTAGAACCGCACGCGTTCGCGGTCAGGAAAGATCATCTCCTCACCATAGAGGGAGGCACCCTCAGCAACCGTCGTGAACGGTGATGCCAGCGGAATGACCGAGTGCTCGATCCAGCCCCGGACACGGACGAGCGCCGCCTCCCGGATCGCCCGGATCGTGTGGCGGCCAGGGTAGCCCTGGCGGCAGGCGTGAGAGAGCACCCGATCGATGGTGAACGGGGTGGTGGTGCTCACCCCGACCAGGCTTCTCCCGCCCCCCTGATAGCGGCTGCAGCCCTCACCGCTGACAGCGGTGACCTCAAGACGCTCTCCTGCCGGCAGCGGCAGGTGTTCCGCTGTCCGCCGGCGGCTTTCGGCAAACGCTGCTGCAAAGACCGTTTCCAGCCGGTCGGCCGGGACAAGGAACGACTCCATAAAACCCCGGTAACGGGAGGCAAGGTCCCCCGTGCCGGGGAGATGTGAATCAAGCGTTGTGTGAAGTCCCCCGTAGTAATCCGGATCGTCCTCCGGTGCCGCGATGCCAAAGAGTGATCTAACCTCGGCATCGAAGTCGGGGCGCTTCCCCGCCAGGATCGCGGCACGGGACTCAAGCGCCCGGATCATCCCCTGGAGATAGGCGCGGCGCCTCCTCCACGGATCGTCCAGGTGCCCGGGTTCGATCCGATCAAGGGTCGCAAGGAGGTCTGCGGCGTAACCGGCGACTCGATCCGGCGGGACGCTGACCGTGAGCGCCTCCTCTCGCACCGCCTCCGGCCCGAAATAAGCCTCCACAAAATTCGGGTCGTGTTTCCCCAGCCAGAGCACGCATTTGACGTAGAATCGCGCGACAGCATCCATATCTGCGGCGTTCTCTCCCGTGTATGTTGAAGGCTCCATCCACCTCTCCAGGAATGGTATGGGCCCCACCGTTACTTAACACCGCCGTGAGGCTCCATCTCCTTGCAGTGGGTTTAACCGCCCACGCGCCAACCTCAGGGGTGATGAACGAACCGCTCCGCAAGGCTGTCCACCTCATCTTTGGTCTTGCTATCGCCTGCTTCATCCTCTTCTCGGAGCGCAAACTCGCCCTCTACGCCCTTGTAATCGCCCTCTTTACAGGGTTCATCCTCTCCGATGCCCTCTCCCGGGGCTACACCATCCCTGGCGTCTCAAAGATCATCGCGACCCTGGAGCGCCGGGATGTCCTCCCGGGGAAAGGAGCACTCTTCTTTGCTCTCGGTGCGCTCTTCTCTCTGACTTTCTTTCCAAAAGAGGTCACCTTCATCGGCCTCGTGGTGCTCGCGCTCCTCGACAGCGTCACCACCCTCGTCGGCCTCAGGTTTGGCAGGACGCGGATCTACAACCACAAATCCATCGAGGCCACACTCGCAGGGTTTGCGGCGACGACCGCCGCCCTCCTCTTCCTCATACCGGCCCACGCAGCCATCCTCACATCTGCAGCCGCAGCGTTTGCCGAACTCGTAAGCCCCGTGGACGACAACCTGATCGTGCCGGCCGTCGTCTGCATCGTCCTCACGGTGCTGTTTTAGGAACGCTCCTCCCGGAGCCCCCCTGCCCCTCTATCTCAGGATCTCCGCTGGCGTGGGAGTGGTGGTCGCACTCCGGACAGGTGGCGAAGACACCACAGGCTGAGCAGTCCTCGCCGGTGCAGGGCTGGACGCGGATCGTGACGTTTGTCCTCGGAAACTCATGCCGTATGTCGTCCTCCAGGTGTTTCACGATACCGTAAGCCTCCTCGAGGGTCGCCGTCCGGGGGACGATCAGGTGAAGGTCCACAAACCGGTTCGGCCCTGAACGGCGTGTCCGGAGGCGGTGGAAGTCGATGACGTCCGTGCAGTGCCCGCTGATGATCTCGCGGATCCTCTCCTCCTCCTCGACGGGAAGGCTCTGATCGACCAGGTCCTGGAACGAGCGGCGGATGAGGCCAAAGGCCGCCCTGAGGATGATGACGGCGACCGCAAGTGCGATTATAGCGTCCAGCACCACAAGACCGGTCAGCAGGATCAGGAGAAGCCCTGCCACAACCCCAAGAGAGGTGTAGACGTCTGTGCGCAGGTGCCAGGCATCGCTCTCGAGCGCGATCGACTCGGTCTTCTTTGCCGCCGCCATCAGCCTTGATGAGACAAAGAGGTTCACCACGGCCGAGAGCAGCATGACGGCCATACCAGACCAGAGCCCCTCCATATACAGCGTCGGTTCGCCGCCGAAGAGGCTTCGCAACGCCTCGATGATGATCATGACGGCTGCAGCCAGGATGAGGATCGCTTCGATGAGCCCTGATAGGCTCTCGTACTTCCCGTGCCCGAAGGTATGGCACTCATCGGGAGGCCTGGCCGACTGCCGTACCGAGAAGTAGGCGATGGCCGCGGCCATCAGGTCGATGCCGGAGTGGATCGCCTCGGATATGATCCCTACCGATCCGATCGCAAGACCGACTGCAAGTTTTGTCGCGACAAGCAGCGTGTTTGAGGCAACGGAGAGGCGTGCGGTCTTCTCCTTCAGTATCTCATCACGCTCTTCCGCAGCGGCTGCTCCCATACCCTATGAGTATCTTCACTCCAGCGGGATAGGGTTTGTGTCCCGGCAGGAGGGGCCAGAGTTCTTTTCCTCTCAGTCGAGCGTGAGGATGACAAGCGAGTTCGTTCCCCTGCCGCCAGGGGAGACACCTTCCGTCAGGACCACGCGTTCACCGGGCGCTACCAGTCCCGATTCCCTGATCATATCCAGGATCGCCCGATGCCGGTAGTCTTTCTCGCTCTTGACCAGGAACGGGCAAACCCCGCAGGAGAACGCCAGGAACCTGAAGGTCTCAGGGCTCCGGGTGAAAGCCAGGATCCATGCCGCCGGTTTGAACCGGGATATGCTGCGTGGCGTCGTACCGCTGCGGGTTGGTGTGAGGACGTAACGGATACCGAGCGCATCCAGCGCCTGGATGACGTTGAGCGAGACCACATCGTTGACTGTGATCCTCTCCCGTTCCATCCCCTGCCGGAAGTGCTCCAGGGTGGCAGACCCCGCCCCGATAACCGGGCGGCTGGCCTCGGTTGAACGGGCTATCTTTGCCATCATCGCGACCGTCTCGACGGGATGGTTCCCGATGGAGGTCTCTTCCGAGAGCATGACGGCATCCGTGCCGTCCAGGATGGCGTTTGCGACATCGGTGACCTCTGCCCGGGTTGGCCGGATGTTCTCGGTCATCGACATCAGCATCTGGGTTGCGGTGATCACCGGCCGGCCCAGGATGTTGGCCTTAAGGATGATCCGTTTCTGCACGATGGGGACATCCTCGATGGGCGTCTGGATACCCAGGTCTCCACGGGCGATCATGACACCGTCGGCCTCCAGGAGGATGGCATCGATATTCGCGAGCGCCTCCGCCCGCTCGATCTTTGCGATCAGATGTATGGACTTCCCGAACCGCGCTGCATGCTCCCGCGCCCTCCGTATATCCTCCGCCCGCCGGACAAAAGATATGCCAAAGACATCGAGCCCCTCGGAGAGCCCGAACTCGATGCACTCAAGGTCACGCGGTGTTGGGGCGCTGACCGCAAGGACGCTCTCACCACCTATAACGCTCACACCCTTCCTGGATAGCAGCGGCCCGCCGAGAACCACCCTGGCCAGGACCTCCCGCTCCCCCACCTCCTCGACCTGCACCTGCAGGAACCCGTCGCCCAGGTAGATGGTGCTCCCCGGTGAGACCATCTGCGGAAACTGCTCAAAATCGACCGGGATCGTGAAAGGATCGTCTGATGCAGCGGCGGGCACCAGGGTGACGCTCTCGCCCTTCTGGAGGATCATGGGCTCCTCTGCGAGGGCTCCAACCCGGATCTTTGGCCCCGGCAGGTCAAGCAGGATCGTGACAGGCAAACCGGTCTCCTCCGAGGCCGCCCGGATGTTACGGATGTTCTCTCTGTGCTCTTCGAACGTTCCGTGGGCAAGGTTGAGCCGGGCAACGTTCATACCGGCCTGGATCATCCGGACAAGCACCTCGCGCGACCGGGAAGCGGGCCCGATGGTCGAGACTATCTTTGTCCTGTGGTCAGGGAGGGTTATCCGTCTCCCCCCAGAACCAGGGGCTGTAGGGTATATCATTGAGTAGTCTTCGGGCAGCGCTGCCGGATTAACCTTCCCCCGGGGGATGGGTTCTGGAAATACCGTCAGGAGGAGATCCGTCCTCGGCACCGTGGCGCCCTTTATGTTCCTCCACCGGGATAACCGGGATCTTCTGGCCGCTCTCGGCACTGTACTCCGCTATGCGCCGTTTGACATGTTCTACCATTCCACCGCTGGTGATGATGAGCGAGTCCTCCCCGATCAGGGCTTTCAGGATGCACCGGTCGATAACACCGTAGGTGTAGTCAGGGTAGATCCGCTCGCGGCCGGCAAACTCCTTTGCACGTGTCCCCATGGCGCCGACATGTTCCACGGCCCCGGACTCTATAAACCGCCGCAGTTCATCGCCGCATACCCTCTCGGCGTCGCAGAGGTAGACATCGCCCACCCGTTCCCCTGTCCGGATGTGGCCGTGGAGGATCCGCTCGATCCTGTCGGTGAACTCGAGCACGCTCTTTGGGGGAGCGTCCCGGTCGATGATGCCCCGGAAAGCAAGCTCGTTGTAGAGGTCGAGCAGGGCCGGGGGTTTTAACCTTGCCGCCGCCAGGAGACCGGGGTCGGAGAAGACCTCCTCTGGCGACCCCCGTGCAAGGATCCTCCCCCTCTCCATCAGTATTGCCGAGTCAGCCCAGCGGTAGGCGAGTTCGACGTCGTGGGTGGATATGAGCACCGTCCGGCCGCTGGAGGCGAGTTCGTCGAGGAGTTCCATCACCTCCTCGGCGCTTGCGGGGTCAAGGGTGTTCGTCGGTTCGTCAAAGACAAGGACGTCCGGCTCCATCGCCAGGATGCCCGCGATTGCAACCCGCTTCTTCTCCCCGCCGGAGAGGTGGTGGGGCGGGCGTCTCTCGTATCCCTGGAGACCGACGTAGCCGAGAGCGTCCCGCACCGCCTTCCGGACAGCATCCGGAGGAAGACCAAGGTTCAGCGGCCCGAAGGCCACGTCCGCCTCCACCGTCGGTGCGATGATCTGGAGATCGGGGTTCTGGAAGACAAACCCGACCCGGCGCCGGAGGTCGCGGAGGCTCCGGTTGTCGTAGGCGATCGGTCGGCCGGCGAACCGGATCTCTCCCCTGTCCGGCCGGAGCATACCGTTGAACATCAGGAGGAGTGTTGACTTGCCGGCGCCGTTAGGGCCGACGATAGCGGTCTTTGACCCGGCCTCGATCCGGAGGCTCACACCGGCGAGGGCGGCAGGGCCGTTCGGGTAGGTGTAGGCGAGATTCTCGGTCTCGATGAGTGCTCTCATAGTATCTGCAGACCCCCGGTTGTGAGTGATACCCAGAGCACCGCCCCGAGGTATGCCAGGGCCAGCGCGAGCGATAGACCCGAGACTGTCTGGTTCTCCTCAGGGACGGCCAGCACCCCATCGTAGCAGCGGGCGTCCATCGCCATAACCAGGGCTTCCCCGCTCTCCCAGGTCCGGATGAACAGCGCTCCGGCAAGCATCCCGAGAGAGTTCACCGACTCCCTGAACCGGCCATACCCGAGCCGCATCACCTGCGAGCGGTAGATCTCGCCGGCCTCATCGATGAGTATGAAGATGAACCGGTAGGTCAGCATGGCCAGATCGATGAGAACGGTGGGCACCCGGAGGCGATGGAGCAGATCGAAGACCTCGGTCATCGGTGTCGTGAGCGCGATGAAGTAGAGCGAGCACATCCCCCCGAAGACCCTTGCAAGGACCAGGATGGCGAGGTTTGCGCCGTCCGTTGTGACCGCGAGCGGGAGGCCGGGAACCTCGATGAGGACCGTCCCGCTCCCGGTGACGAAGAGGATGACGATGATGCCCATAACCGCAAACGAGACCGGGATGAGGAGAAGTCTGGCGTAGAACCGTGCAGGTATCTTTGCAAGAAGAAGGATGGCGGCGCTCATCGAGGCCGCGACCAGCAGGGGGGCGATCGGGCCCGGCGATGAGACGCAGAGGAGGATGCTCGCGACCCCCAGGAACAACTTGAGCCACGGGGCTGTCTCCCGGAGTTCGTTTCCGCGGGCGAGGTCTTCGAGCATCTCGTGCATAATCTCTCATCAGTTCAGGCGGTCTTCTTGCCGGCCTGCCAGTATCCGAAGACGTAACCAATTATCACCGCGCCGATGGCGGCCTGCAGGGCAAAGAGGAGCGACTCGATCTCGCCGCTCGGCGGCTCCCAGAACGGCTCAATCCAGGGCTCGTAGCCCGAGGCCTCGATGAGTTCTGCGGCCTCGCCGTCAGCCCCTTCCCAGGATTTATCGCCGGCAGAGTCCTGAAACAGGAATACGCCGGCAAATATGATGATTATAGCGGCGACCGCGATCTCCATGCCGTGCTTCATGCGGCAGCCTCCTTCAGTTTCTGGATGGTGCTCTCGGGAAGGAGGTTCAGGCGGATCAGGATCTCGGGTTTGAGGTGGACTATGTACTTAAAGACCAGGGCTATGATTGCACCCTCGATGATGGCAAGCGGCACCTGTGTAACGGCAAATATCGCTGCAAATGCCGTGAACGCTCCAACGAACCCGGTGGTGCCAGGGAACGCAAGTGCAAGCTGGACGGATGTGACGACGTATGTGAAGAGATCCGCAAGCGCTGCAGCGGCAAAGACCGTGGCGTAGGTGTTCGCGCCCGCCCGCGTCCCTGCCTTGTAGACCAGCCAGGCAACGACCGGACCGGCGATCCCCATCGAGAATACGTTTGCCCCGAGGGTGGTTATCCCGCCGTGCGCCAGGAAGACCGCCTGAAAAATTAGGACGATCAGCCCGAGAACGCCTGTGATGCAGGGGCCGAAGAGGACCGCCCCAAGCCCCGTTCCGGTGGGGTGGGAGCAGCTCCCGGTGAACGAGGGGAGTTTGAGCGAGGAGAGGACAAAGACGAAGGCGCCTGCAACCGCAAGGAGCGGCAGCGTCTCGCGCCTCTCTTTTACAAGCCGGTTTAACTGGTATACTCCAAAGACTATGAAGGGCAGGGAGACAAGGAACCAGATCTCCCACCAGGGACTGGGCAAGAATCCTTCCATTATGTGCATCTTATCACTCCTGACCGCTCTCGCAACGGTAAAACAAATTTTTTTGATCTAATGTAAAACATTTTAATATATCATGGTTATTTGTGGTCATATTTATCTCCTCCGGTATTCAACACTCCGGGATCGTTATGCACCGGATTCCACGCATCGTTCTCGCAGGAACCCACAGCGGCTGCGGTAAGACCACGATTGCAAGCGGGCTGATGGCAGCACTCGCGGCCAGGGGGCTCGCTGTCCAGCCATTCAAGGTGGGCC
This sequence comes from Methanomicrobiaceae archaeon UBA436, assembly GCA_002497965.1. Taxonomy (GTDB): domain Archaea; phylum Halobacteriota; class Methanomicrobia; order Methanomicrobiales; family Methanoculleaceae; genus Methanoculleus; species Methanoculleus receptaculi. The sequence goes on from DAFR01000010.1 coordinate 9,499, forward strand.
CGGACTTCATCGACCCCACGCACCACTCGGCCATCTGCGGCCGGCCGTCCCGCAACCTCGACCCATTCATGATGGGTGAGGCGGGGGTGCGTGAGACGTTTATCAGGGGATCCGCCGGCGCCGGGATCGCTCTCATCGAGGGGGTGATGGGGCTCTACGACGGTCTCGAAGGGACGGATATCGCGAGCACGGCGCACGTTGCAAAGATCCTGGACGCCCCGGTCATCCTGGTGGTGGATGCGGGAGGTGCGTCACGAAGCGTCCATGCCATGGTCAGGGGCTACGCGGGGTTCGACCCTGAGGTCAGGGTCGCCGGGGTCATAATCAACCGGATCGGGAGCCCCCGTCACCTTGCCATGATCGAGGAGACAGAGAGCCTCCCGATATACGGGGCGGTGCCGCGGCGAAACGATCTCGCGGTCGAGAGCCGGCACCTCGGGCTTGCGATGGCGGCCGAGACCGGGATGATGGCGCGATACGGCCCGGTGGTGGAGGAGACCTGCGATCTCGATGCGATCATCGGCCTGGCCGCCTCAGCTCCGCCGCTCACTGACCCGGGAATGGCGATGCCCCGCCAGGAGACCCGGGTGCGGATCGGTGTTGCTGACGATGCGGCGTTCTGCTTCTACTACGCCGATAACCTGGAGAGACTTGCCCGGGCGGGTGCGGATCTGGCATTCTTCTCGCCGATGGCCGACCGTCTGCCTGAGGTGGACGCCCTCTACCTCGGCGGCGGCTACCCCGAACTGCACGCGGGGGCTCTCTCCTCGTCCAGGTGCCGGGAAGATCTCCGCCGGGCGGTCGATGACGGGATGCCTGTATACGCGGAGTGCGGCGGGCTCTTATACCTCAGCGAACGGCTCACCACCGACGGGGCTGATTACCCGATGGCGGGCATCCTCCCGGCAACCGCGGAGATGACCGGGCGCATCCAGGCTCTCGGGTATGTGGAGGCCAGGGTTGCCGGCGGGGCACCGGTGCTTGCGCCTGGCTCCCTCTTCCGGGGCCACGAGTTTCATTACTCGCGCCTGGAGTGCGCCCGCGACGCAAGGTTCGCACTGGAACTCAGCCGTGGCCGCGGGATCGACGAGGGGAGGGACGGGCTCGCCGCCGGCAGCGCGGTCGGGCAGTACACCCACGCCTACTTCACGGACGAGTTTGCGCAGACGCTTGTTAAAGCCGCTGCCGGGTTCAGGCGGTCTTAGAATCCGGTGCTTGAAGAGGCCAGGAGGATGAGCCGTTGAGAGCCGGTGAACTGCGGTGTCTGCGTGAGCGCATCGCCGCGTCGCCTGACGCGATCCTGGTGATGGTCGTGCTCGTCATCTTCATGGACATGATGATCTACGGCCTCCTGATCCCGATCTTCCCGCAGTATGCCTCGAGCCTCAGCGTGGAGGAATCGGTCATCGGGGTCATATTCGGGCTGTACGCTGCCATGCTTCTTGTATTCTCCATACCGATGGGGCTCCTCTCCGATCGGCTGGGGCGCCGACCGCTCATAGTCGTAGGGATGCTCCTCCTTGCTCTTGCAACAGCCCTCTTTGGGCTCTCCAGCACGGTTCTGCACCTGGCCGCCGCCAGGACTGTCCAGGGCATATCGGCGGCGGCGACCTGGTCTGCAGGGCTTGCGCTCATCGCCGATACATGCGATCCCGCCAGGCTCGGGGAGAAGATGGGGATCGCGTTGTCGTCGGTCGGGCTCGGCACGGTTCTTGGGCCGGTCGCCGGCGGGCTGCTGTTTGAGTATGCCGGCCACACCGCGACCTTCATACTCCCGGCGATCCTGGCGGCGGTCATCGGTCTCATCGTCCTTGCGGTCCCGGTGCGCACACCCCGGCGAGAGAGCCCATACCTCCTCCCGCGGGGCGCGCTCCCCCGCCTCGCGGTCTGTGCGGCAGTGATCGTCGCGGTCTCCGGGACATACGGCGTGATCGACCCCTACCTCCCTGTCCACCTCTATGCAGCCTTTTCCGCCTCGCCGGGAATGATCGGGGGCATGTTTGCGGTTCTGGCGGCCGCGGCCATAATCGTCCAGCCAGCCGCAGGCCGGGTCTATGACCGCTGCGGCGGGAGCCGCTACCTTATACCCGGCGGGCTCGTCCTTGCCGGGGCCGCGATCCTGGCTGCCGTGGAGGCAGAGACCGTCCTCATAACCGCCGTTTCGGTCTTCGCGCTGGGGGTCGGGCTTGGCACTGCCCTGGTGCCGGTGATGCCGGTCCTGGCAGAGATCTACCGCAGCCACGGTTCGCAGGGCGCCGCCTACGGCATATACAACACTTTCTACTCTGCGGGGCTCTCTGCGGGGCCGTTTGCAGGGGCGGTGATCCTGGCGAAGTGGGCCTTACCGACTCTATTCCTGCTGCTGGCAGTTATCCTCGCGGCTACAGGGGTCTTATGCTGGTCAGCCATCGGGAGAGCCGGCTGGCGCTGAAGATACGTTCTTTGCGTTCCCGGCCAAAACGTGAGGTATGTTCCAGGAGTTCTGCCGCCGCCGCACCCCTGAACTGCTGATCGCCCTCTTCGGGCTCATCTTCGTGGCTGCAGCGTTCGGGGAGGTTGAAGGTGAGGCAGGAGCGTTCCTCGCCTCGGCACTCGATGTGGCGCTCTTTGTCATCCTTGCAATGCTCGTCCATCTCGCAGCGACCCGGCACCCGGCCTACCGCCGGGCTGCCATCATCTGGCTTTTTGCCGTGGTTGCCGGGCTTGCTGCCGTCACGGCCAGTCTTGGGGCGGTTGCCATCCTTCCGGAGGAGGTCGATCCCGACCTATTCGACCCTGAACTTGCCGCCGCGGTTGCCCTTCTCTTCCTGGGCGTTTTTGTTGCCGGGCTTTTGAGCCTCGTCGGGCTCTCGCGCCGGTTCCGGGTCTGGCTTGCAGGCTACCTGCCGTTCGATCCCGACTCGCTCCTCCACACTGTCGCGCTCGTCGTCATCCTCGCCATGATCCTCATCCCGCCCATACCGCTCCTGGTAACCGGGATTCCTCCCTACCTCTCGCCGCCGTTCCTTGAGTTCCTGATCGAGTCGGGCGACCTCCTTGCCGAGACGGTCTCGCTTAACGCCTACACCCTCTTCTGGACGCTTGTTGGTTCGTTCTTCATAGCGGGAGCGTTTGTCCGCCGG
>DAFR01000010.1:12663-12822 GCA_002497965.1 Methanomicrobiaceae archaeon UBA436
CGCGGCTCTTGTGCTCGTTGCGGCGTTCCACTTCATCGACCAGGCGCTAACCGCGCTTGTGGGCTTCCTCGGTCTCCCGGTGACCGATGAGGAGGCTGTCGCCCTGCTATTTTCCGGGGCGCTCAGTCTCCCGGGGATCGTCATGGCATCCGTCGCGGC
>DAFR01000010.1:12923-19458 GCA_002497965.1 Methanomicrobiaceae archaeon UBA436
GGGATCATATTTGGATTCATCCGCCGCTGCTCAAACACCACGACATCGGCGATCACGCACACGGTATACGACCTGGTGCTCTTCTCGATGCTTATGGCCGGGATCTCGGTATGAAGGCGTAACCTGGCGTCCTCATCCCTGGTTCGAAAGAACAGTTATAAGGAAAACGCTGAGGGGGAGATTTGAACTCCCGAGGGGCTCAACGCCCCACGGGCTTTCCAGGCCCGCGCCTTACCGGTCTAGACTACCTCAGCAGAGATGGTGCATCACTCGTTGGCGGTGTATTCTATTAATATTACCTCCCGGCATGCGTCTTCCAGCCGCGGGGATAGGTGCCGGGCGGCATAAGGACGGTTGTGGGCGCAACCGCAAACCCGGGTTCTCCGGGCCTCAGCGCCGACGATCCGAGAAGGGAGCGGCCGAGACCGACGAGTTCGCCGCGCTCTGTCATGATGGCAACCGTCTCGCCCTCTGAAAAACCTCCAGCCTTCTCCCTGACACCGACCCCGGCCAGGACGGCCCCGCGGCAGACGGCGTCGACCGCGGTGTCGCGGATGATAACCTTTGGGAGATCGGCAACGGCCGATTCCGGGGGGTGGATCATCCTTTGGAGGGGTTCGGGGTCGCCCTCCCGTGCAAACACAGCGGCGTCGGCAAGTTCGTGGAGCGTGACGGCATCGGTCTCGCCGAACCGTCCTGAGCGTGTCCGCCGGAGTTCCACCATGTGGGCGCACGTCCCGATCGCGTAGCCCAGGTGCACGCAGAGCGTCCGGATGTATGTCCCGGCATCGCAGCGGACGCGGAAGAGGACAAGTCTCCCCTCCATCTCCAGGATCTCTATCTCATGGACCTTCCTGATCCGCAGGCTCCGCTTCACCGCACTCTTCCGGGGCGGCCGCTGGTACACCCGGCCGACAAACTCCGCCGCCGCACGCTCTACCGCCTCCCTCGAGGCGTCGGCGTGGAGCCTCATCAAACATATGTACTCCTTGCTCTGCGAGAGGAGGACGGGGGCAAGCCTGACTGCAGGGCCGAACATGACTATGAGCACCCCCGAGACCTGGGGGTCGAGCGTCCCGGCGTGACCCACCCGGCGTCCCAGGATCTCCCCGACCCAGGCGGTCACCTGATGGCTGCTCGGGCCGCGGGGTTTGTCTATGATGACGATCCCGGATTCCGGGATGGAAGAAGACTCCTGGCCGGTCACCCGCGATCACCGCCCTTCGACGCAGCGGTTCAGGGCTTCAAGCGTCCCTGCGAGCGATCCGTCCCCGACGACCGCCGGAGGGTGTCCGCCTGCCCGCATCGCATCCGCGGTGGTCGTGCCGATGGCGATGAGGAGAAGGCCGTCACGGGGCTGCCACCGCGCCTCCCGATAAGACATGGCGCTTGTAAAGAGGAGGGCGTCGGCATCCTCAACCTCGAGTTCGGTTCCCGTGGGGACGAGGGCGTAGACCCGCTCCTCCCGAACCCTTCCGCCGGCGGCGATGATCGCCTCAATGAGCTCCGGGTTCGGGAGATCGGCGCGCGGGATCCCGACCGTCCGGCCCCGGAGCCAGTCGCCCAGGTAGGGGGCAAACGCCCGGGAGTAGAACGAGGGGAGAACCTCTGCATCTATCCCGGAGCCGCGGAGGACCTCGGCGGTCTTTGGGCCGATCGCGATCACCCTGGGCCACCGTTCCAGTCTCGGCGCGATCAGTGCGGCGGGGAGGGCGCTTGCGAAGAAGAGGCAGTCAAACTCGCCGCGGTGGACGGCCTCGATGAAGGCATCGATCCTCTCCTCGCGCAACTCAGCCCGCAACGGGGAGACGGTGTAGCAGTCGTGACCGTATGCGGCGCAGAGGGCGCGGTCGCCCGCGGCCTTGTTCTCGAGCCGGGTGATGGCGATCTTCATTGGCTACATCCTTCGTCCCGGTGGAATATGACTGTATCGGGAAGGACAAAATCCGGTTGGTTTATCCCTGCCCAATCCGACCATGGATAAGCGTGCTCTCCGGAATCCTGCTCGGAACAGTCCTTGGCATACTCTGCGGCACCGTGAGCGGTCTCATCCCCGGCATCCATGCAAACACGGTGGCAGGCCTCCTCCTCTCGCTCCAGGCGATCCTGCTTGCCTGGTTCGAGCCTGTGGTCATCGCCTCCGCCATGTTTGCCACGCTCGTCACGCATACTTTCCTCGACAACGTCCCCGCCACGTTCCTCGGTATCCCGGATGCCGAGACGTCGCTTGCCGTCCTCCCGGCCCATGCACTCTGTCTCGATGGGCGGGGGGAGGAGGCCGTGAGGATATCCGCCCTGGGTAGCGCTGCGGGGGTCGCCCTCTCCCTTCCGCTGGCGCTGGGGTTTGTCCTCGTCCTTCCCGCGCTCCAGCCGGCGATCGACTGGGGGATCGGGCTCATCATACTGGCGGTGGGGGGCTACCTCGTCGTGGTCTCTGAGTCGCCGGGCTGGGCGTTCGCGGTCTTTGCGGTCTCGGGGATCCTGGGGGTCTTTGCACTGGGCTGCTCCTACCTGGCCTGGCCGGCTGGCGGTGAGTCGGGGGTGCTGATGCCCCTCCTCTCGGGCCTCTTCGGGGTATCCGTCCTCCTCGGAGGGTCGCAGGGGAAGATGCCGGAGCAGCGGTTCCAGGGGCTTGACATTCCAGCCGGTGCTCTACGCCGCGGGTCTATACTTGGTTCGGCCGCCGGCGCTCTCGTCGGCTGGCTTCCGGGGCTCTCGAGCGCCACCGCAAACGCCCTCCTGACCTCGGTCGTCGGCTACGACTCGAACCCGCGGGAGTACATCCTGGCAACGAGCGCTGCAAACACCGTGAACGCTTTTCTCGGGCTTGCGGCGTTCTACGCCATATCCCGGACACGGAACGGGGTTATGGCGGCTATCTCGGCGCTTGAGGATATGCCGCCGGCAACCGCCATCCTCCTTGCGGGGGCGCTCGCCGCGGTTGGGGCATACCTCCTGACGATCCTCTTCTCGCGTGCCGCCGGACTCTTCTCCGGGGTGAATGTCACGGCGCTGAACCGCGCTGTCATCATCTTCATCGTCATGCTCTCGTTCGTCCTCTGCGGGCCGTTCGGGATCCTTGTCCTCCTGCTGGCGACAGCGGTCGGCTGCGTCCCGGCGCTTGTCAACATCCGCCGGGTCTACTGCATGGGTGCAATCATGCTCCCGGTGATGGTCTACTCCTTCGGTCTGGCGTGAGCCTCTTATACGACAGGGGCGCAAGTATTCCTGCAATGCTGCAGCGCTACTGGTTCGGGGATATCGATGAGGATGGGTGCTGCCGGGCTGCAGGCACCGATCCGGCCGCACTCGCCGAGCGGGTCTCCAGCCTCCGCACCGATATGGAGTCGTATACCCCGATCAACTGGGAGGTCGCCAGGGACTGCGGGGTTGTCCGGACGCGGGAGGAGTATGTTGCCCTGCTGCGTTCGGTCTGCATGATTCTTGCCCGGCAGAAGATCGCCCGGTCATACCAGGAGCGGGATGTCGCCCTCCTCCAGATGGTGCGGATGCTCGACGAGGTCGATAATGTCATCAACCTCCTCTCGGAGCGTGCCGCTGAGTGGTACCAGGTCACCGACCCGTCGTTCTCCCGGAAGTACCGCTCCCTCCCGGCAAAGAAGATGCTTGATATGATCCGGAGAGGGGCAGACGGGGGGCTCGCGGGGGTTGCAGCCGAGATCGAGCGGCTCACGGAGGTGAGAAGACGGCTGATGCGGGAGGTCTCCGCAATGGCCGATGAGGTGATGCCGAATGTGAGCGCCCTCATCGGCGGGCTGGTCGCGGCCCGTCTCCTCTCCCGGGCAGGGGGGCTTGCTGAACTTGCCAGGATGCCGGGAAGCACCATACAGGTGCTCGGCTCGGAGCAGGCGCTGTTTTCGCACCTCCGGGGCGGGTCGCCGCCGCCAAAACACGGTATAATCTTTCAGCACCGCAGGGTTCACAACGCCCCAAAAGAGGTGAGGGGACGGGTGGCCCGGGTGCTTGCGGCGAAACTTGCCATCGCGGCCAGGCTCGACCACTACCGGGGTGAGGCGGTGCCATCGTTCATCGAGGAGGCCCAGGCCCGGATCGACGAGGCAGGGAGGAGGGCATGATCTGGATCGGGAACGTCCTGGTCTCGCCCGGCGAGGCCGGGGTGTATGGTGAGCGGACGCTCGATGGCTACAGGGTCTGGGATCCCTACCGGAGCAAACTTGCAGCGCTCTACGCTCTCGGCGGCGGGGTTGAACTCGAACCCTGGATGCGGGTGCTCTACCTGGGGGCGGCAAACGGGACCACCGTCTCCCACGTCGCCGACTACGTCGAGACGGTCTACGCCGTGGAGTTTGCACCCCGGCCGATGCAGGACCTCCTGGAGGTTGCCCGCCGCCGGAAGAAGATAGTGCCGATAATGGCTGATGCGAGCCGGCCGGAGGACTACGCGCCGTTGATGGAGTCGGTCGACCTGGTCTACCAGGACGTGGCGCAGCCGAACCAGGTCGAGATAGCGGAACGGAACCTGGTATTCTTAAAACCGGGGGGGTGGTTCATCCTGATGCTGAAGACACGGAGCGTGGATGTTCGAAGGGACCCGGCCGGGGTGCTCGAGGAGACCCTGGCCGCGCTCGAGCGCCGCATTGAGGTTGCGGAGGCCCGCTGGCTCGAGCCCTACCACCACGACCACGCCGCGATCGTCTGTTCCAGGCCGTAGCATATATCAGCCTGGAGGGTGAGAGATCCACATGGACCGGGTCGTATTCAACCCCTTCTCGCCGCTGCTGATCATAATATTCCTCGGGCTGATCGGGCTCTTCATATTTGCAGTTCTCATCTTCCCGCTAATCTTCGTGACGGCGGTCGGGGCGACGTTCACGCGGCTCGGGTTCTCCTGGCAGCAGGCGCTCCTCATCCTCTTCCTGACGCTTGCGGGGAGTTTCATCAACATACCGATAAAGACGCTCGAGAGCCGGCCGGCCGCACCGGAGTACGACCGCTACATATCGATCTACGGCTGGCTCTACCGCATCTCGCGGCCGGTGCAGCGGACGGTCCTTGCGGTGAACGTCGGCGGCGCCCTGATCCCGGTCGTGATATCGCTCTACCTGCTCTATAAGTCGATCCAGATCGCCGGCGGGTTCGAGATCCTCTGGCTTGCTCTCCTCGGGGTCGCGATCGTGACGGTCGTGACAAAACTTGTCGCCCGGCCGGTGCCGGGGCTCGGGATCGCGACGCCGTTCTTCATCCCGCCGCTCGCGGCGCTGCTTGCGGCGCTGATCCTCCCGCTCCTCGCGGGGGGCGCGCCGGGTGCGCCGGTGATAATCGCCTACGTGAGCGGGACGCTCGGCACCCTTATCGGGGCGGACCTTATGAATCTCAATCATATAGCGGAACTCGGGGCGCCGATGGCAAGCATCGGGGGTGCGGGGACGTTTGATGGGATATTTCTCTCCGGGATAATCGCGGCGCTGCTGGCGTGAGGGGGTAGGGCGTCGGGAGGAATCCGGCGGCCTGACCCGGGTTGCGGCGAAGCCTGAGGGATCTACTCGTTCCGGGCTTGTGCGGCGGGTGAATGCGTTAGATAGTTGCCGTGTCATCCCCACACCTGTTGGCCGCGCTCTTCCCGCTCCGCCCTTTTAACCCCGCAAGACGAAGGGGATCGCGACCGGCTTTGATGGCGTTGAGATCTGAGATACCGGTGATCGAACCTGATATATACTACTGTGGTGGTACACGGTAGTATGCCAGAGATGAAATCAATTAAGATCGCAACAGGGGTAAAGGATCAACTCGACCATCTCAAGATACATCCCCGTGAGACCTACAGCGATCTCATCTCCAGGTTGGCCTCCCAGGCGCAAACAGAGTTGCCTCCATGGCAAATCCCTCTTATTCATGTCAGGATCAATGGAGTCATCCGGGAACTCAAGCACCCTATCGAGATCTCGGTTGAGATGGATGAAGGGGAGTATATCCTGTATAATCACGAGTACCGACTACTGGTCGTCGCCCCGGATCTCTCTGAAGGTTTGAAGGACATTATCGACGAGTTTGAGGAAAACTGGAACGATTTCGTTCTTCAGGATGAGAGTGCTTTACTTGGAGGTGCTCGCGACCTGAGGAGGAAGTTCATCGCACTCGTACCCGGAGAGACCTGATCGTGCCTCGAAAAAACAAGACCATCGTACGCCGTCTCATGAAGAAGGGGTTCGATGCCAGGATGTCAAAACATATCAAACTGGTGTTTAGCTACAACGGTTGTGACACAGGAATCCGTACATGGATTTCCCATGGCACAAAGGAGATTAGCGACCAGTTGCTTTCTCGTATGGCGGAACAACTCAATCTCTCCCGGCAGCAATTCCTTGATCTCATCGACTGCCGACTCGATGAAGCGGGGTTGATTGCAGTATATAAGGAGATGCACCTATTATGACGCTGGACGTATCGACTGAATGGGGAGGCGCTCTTTGACCAATCTCCTGGAGTTTGATACGGATTGCCGCATCCCGGACCTTGCGCGTCACACCATCGCCTCCTTGCCGATGTAGTCGTA
>DAFR01000045.1:0-1011 GCA_002497965.1 Methanomicrobiaceae archaeon UBA436
CCGAGAGGCGCGGGGTAGTTCACGTAACTATCCATGGCGGGAATGGATCAGAGGCCGCCGGCGGCGATCGATCCTCTTCCTGAATACCCAAACATAACGGTGTCATTATATCCTGGTATCGACAACCCGGAGGTAGGTGTTATCTCCAATGGATTACGGCGCTCTTATCTCCAGGTCATTTGATTATACCAGGGATGCCCTGACAGGAAAGTGGACGCGGTGGATCCTGCTTGCCGTCCTCTCGTTCCTCCAGGCGCTGACGCTCTCGCTGGTGCCGCTCTTCAGCGGTTATCTGGTGCGGGTTCTCTCGGGGAAGACGCCCGCCCCTGAGGTCGACGACTGGGGCAGGCTCTTCGTCGACGGCTGGAAGTTGAACATAATCATGCTCGTCTACATCATCCCGGCGGTCCTGGTCTTCCTGCTCTTTGGCGGGCTTGGTGCGGTCGGTATGCTTGCCAGCGCGGCGGTCGGCGGCGATGCGGCGTTAATTGGTGCTGCGCTGGTCAGTATCCTTGCAGGCATCCTTCTTGCTGGAATCGTTGCGATCATCACGGCTTTCGTCGCACTGTTTGCCATCCTGCGGTTTGCCCGCACCGGCCGTATGGGTGAGGCCTTCAACGCGGGTGCGATCTTCTCACAGATCGGTGGCCTTGGCTGGGGGAGATGGATCATCGCGATCGTGGTGCTTCTGGTCCTCTCGTTCATCTACGGGATCGTGGCCGGCGCCCTGGGTCAGATACCCTTCGTGGGCTGGATCATCGTCCTCTTCCTGAACGCCGCGTTTGCCCTCTTTGCCGCCCGCTACCTGGCCCTGGTCTACGAGGAAGCCCCTGCGCAGGCGTAAGATCATTCCACAACCCTGCATTTTTTTAGCCTGTCGATAGCGAGATCTTTTGCCAGAGGTGAGGCGACGCCCTGCACCATCGTCAGACAGAGAACTCGAAAGAATGCATCTTTTTCTCAAAATTGAGTTAAAAGCCTGTTGAAATGCTGCGGGTGGGATCCGAACCC
>DAFR01000045.1:1068-6278 GCA_002497965.1 Methanomicrobiaceae archaeon UBA436
ACAAAGTGCAGTATAACAATGCTGTATTGACAAATAAACCTTATGCCTGACCGAAAAATCGGATAGAGGGTTACCTCGTGTTTCTCCGGATGTAGACATCGACCGCTGCCGTGATTGCTGCGACCTGCTTTCCCTGGCGCAGAGATGCGGCCAGCGTCTGCATCCGTGCCTCCTCCTCGCGGAGGTAACGGCGCAGACTCGCGGCTATGTGCCCCTCCTGCAGGAAGTGTGTGTGGGTCTCGCCGGCGATAAAGTATGGGTTTTGCATGATCGCATAGTGGAGGGGGAGCGTCGTCTTCACACCGATGATGACATACTCGTAGATCGCCCGGCGCATCCGCTGGATAGCCTCCTCGCGATTCATACCCCATGCACAGAGTTTGGCGATCATCGAGTCATAGTGTGCCGGGATGGTATACCCCACGTGAATGCCGGAGTCGACCCGTATCCCGGGCCCACCAGGAGATCGATAGCGGACGATCTTTCCCGGATCAGCGGCAAAGTTGTTCAGCGGGTCCTCTGCGTTGATCCGGCACTCGATCGCGTGCCCCCGGATGCTTATATCCTCCTGGCCCATTGTCAGGTCATAGCCTGCCGCAATCGCGATCTGTTGTTTCACCATATCGATCCCGGTGATAAACTCCGTCACGGTGTGCTCCACCTGCAGCCGCGTGTTCACCTCCATGAAGTAGTAGTCACCGTTCGAATAGAGGAACTCCACCGTACCGGCGTTCTTGTAGTTTGCCGTCTTCGCCACGGTAATTGCCGACTCCGCCATCCGTTCCCGCAGTTCTGGGGTCATGATCGGAGATGGCGCCTCCTCAAGCAGTTTCTGGTGCCGGCGCTGGATTGAGCACTCGCGATCGTAGAGGTGGACGGCGTGCCCCGCCGCATCGGCAAGGATCTGGATCTCAAGATGGCGCGGTTTTGTAAGGTACTTCTCCACAAAGATTGTCGGGTCGCCAAACGCCGACTCTGCGATCCTCCTACCCTTCTCGATCGCCTCCTCGAGCTGGTCCTCGTTCTCGACGATATGCATGCCGATACCGCCACCACCCGCGCTCGCCTTCACGATGACGGGGTAGCCGATCTCCGATGCGACTTTCTTGGCCTCATCAATGCTGGTGACACCCTCTGGGGTGCCAGGGAGAACAGGGACACCCGCCTCCCGCATCATTCGTTTCGACTCGATCTTTGAGCCCAGGATCTCGATCGTCTTCCAGGACGGGCCGATGAACGTCAGACCCTCTTCCTCGACCCGTTTTGCAAACCCGGCGTTCTCGGCGAGGAACCCATAGCCGGGGTGTATCGCCTCCGCGCCGCTCTTCGTCGCAACGTTGCAGATCCGCTCCTTGTTCAGGTAACTCTTCGAAGGGTGTGCTTCCCCGACACAGAAAGCCTCATCAGCGTACTGGACGTGAAGCGCATTCCTGTCAGGTTCAGAGTAGATCGCAACCGTCTCGATGCCAAGCTCCCTGCATGCACGCATGATCCGGATGGCGATCTCGCCGCGGTTGGCGATAAGGATCTTGTCAAAGTACTTCATCGCGCAAACAGCCCTCACTCAATGACCATCAAAACATCGCCATTCTGCACAACGTCCCCTACATCCACAAAGATCTCCGTGACCCTTCCGTCGCGGGGGCTGGGGATGGGATTCTCCATCTTCATCGCCTCGAGAACTATGAGGGTGTCTCCTTTCTGGACGGTGCTCCCGCGCTCGACCATAACCTTAAGGACCATCCCCTGCATGTTGCTCTTGACAGCGCCGGGGAGATCACCGCGGGGTGGTGCCCCCCTGACAGGCTGCTCCGTTCCTGCAGCCTGGGGTTCAACTGCACCCCCATCCACGGTCAGGATCCGGACAGAGAAGATCTCGCCGTCCACCTCGACCTCCATGGAGTGCGGGATCTCCACAACCCCCATCGGCGCAACCTGCGTTACCTTATCAGGGATAACCTCCGGCTGGCGCTCTCCCCGGAGGAACGAGGGAGCGATGTTCGGGTAGAGGATGTAGGTGAGAACATCTTCCTCCTTGGAGACAAAACCCTGTTCCATCGCCTCCTTCTTCATCTTCTCGTAGATTGGTTCAAGCAGATCCGCCGGGCGAACCGTTATCGGCTCCTCGTCACCGATGATCCGCCTCCTGATCTCGGGGCGGATCGGTGCCGGTGGGCGGCCGTATAACCCAAGGACGTAGTCCTTCACCTCACGGGTCACGTTCTGGTAGCGCTCCCCGCCCATGAGAACGTTGAAGACCGCCTGGGTGCCCACAATCTGGCTTGTCGGTGTCACAAGCGGCGGGTAACCGAGATCCTCCCTCACCCTCGGGATCTCGCGGAGCACCTCCTCCAGGCGGTCGAGCGCATCCTGCTCCATGAGCTGCGAGACCAGGTTTGAGATCATCCCGCCCGGGAGCTGGTAGATCAGCACATCCGAGTCGACCCGCTCGGAGATGGGGTTTAAGAGCGGTTCATATTTCTCACGTATCTCGCGGCAGATGTTACGGACCTTCCGCAGTTTGAAGAGGTCGATACCTGTATCGCGTGATGTTCCCGCAACGCTTGCGATGATGCTCTCCGTCGGAGGCTGGGAGGTGCCAAGAGCAAACGGCGACATCGCTGTGTCCAGGATATCCACACCCGCATCTATCGCCGTCTGGTAGCTCATCGGCGCAATACCGCTCGTGCAGTGCGAGTGGAGGCATACCTTAACGTCCGCCACCCTCTTTATCCCGGTGATCAGATCGCGGGCATCGTGCGGCATGATCAGGCCTGCCATATCCTTGATGCATATCGAGTCACAGCCAAGCGAATAGAGTTCCTCCGCCATACCTATGAAACCCTCAACGGAGTGAACAGGGCTTGTCGTGTACGATATCGCACCCTGGAGATGCGCCCCGACGTTCCTGACCTCCTCCATCGCCTTCCTCATATTCCGGATATCGTTCAGTGCATCAAACACCCGGAATATATCGACCCCGTTTCGCGCCGCCGCTTCAACAAACTTCTCCACCACATCGTCAGGATAGTGCCGATAGCCCACGAGGTTCTGGCCGCGCAGGAGCATCTGGATAGGGGTGCGCTTCAGTTCGGCCTTCAGCGCCCGCAGGCGCTCCCATGGGTCATCATCGAGAAACCTGATGCAGGTATCAAAAGTCGCCCCACCCCAGGCCTCGACTGAGAAGAACCCCACACCATCGATGGCGCTGGCAAGAGGGAGCATATCCTCCGTCCGCAGACGGGTAGCGATGAGGGACTGATGGGCGTCCCTGAGCGTGGTATCGGTGATATTGAGTGGACCTAAACTGGCAGCACACATCGAACCATACACCTCAAAGGGCTGAGGGATATCAATAAAGCCTCTCAAAAATTCATCATAATAATATAAAAACGTCGCGAAGGAAGATACTGGGTAGAATACCAAGCAACACCGCAGATATAGAGGCCAGAATATCGTTTGAACCCCTCTGGAACCGCGGACAGATTACTCCGCCCGCCGTGTATCCACGGACGGTGAGCAGTCGTGCAACATCATCGGTTCGTCGGATCTCCGTGATTATGAGGATGATGGCAAGCGGCACGATCGAACGAAGACCCGGCCGGATACCTTTCAATCTCATGGCAACCGCCACCTGCTCGATCTCCTCCCGGATAACCCCAAGACCGGCAAGCCCCATCTCGGCGATGAGCCCTATATCAAACCCCTTCCGGTTCCCGAGCGCCCATACCGCCACGGAAAGCACCTCCCCCTCCTCCGTCCCGGCATACGCCCATGCACCAAGGAGCAGGATCACGCTCATCCGCAGGAGGTAAGACAACCCATCGCCACCCCCCAGCGCGGAGACGAGCGCCGTCAGGGCGATCATTGCAAAGAGTGGGAGGAGGACGCGGGGCCGGGGGAGAGCCTTTGTGCGCGGTGTCGCGGCCAGCCACCATATAAAAGCACCAAGCGCTCCCGCGACGCTAAAGAACGAGGCAAGCGAGAGGACGACGAGGGTAAATAGCCTCAGCCGCGGATCCTGCATAACGCCTCACGTGCATCGGCTAGCCTGATGTTCTCCGGTCGCGCACCCCTCTCCAGGGCGTAGGTAAGGTATGCCGGCGCGTGCCGCCATGAGGGGATGGCGCCGGGCACGCTCCCGCGTTCGATCAGGGCGCCATCCTCCATCTCCCAGATGGCATCCACCCTCGGAAGAACCGCATGTTCGTGCGAGAATATGATCGTTACCCCTGACCCACGCTCCTCGATCATACCGCAGACCCATCCCTTTCTCTCGCAGTCCAGCGAACCGAAGGGCTCGTCGAGCAGCAACAGGTCGGGATCCCTGATGAACGCGCAGGCCAGTGTCAACCGCTTGAGTTCACCACGGGAGAGGTTGAACGGATCGTCATCCGCGCGCTCCTCCAGGTCCGCGAGCGCAAGCGCCTCCTCCGGTACAAGCCCCCAGGAAGCAGCTTCCTTTGCAACCGTCGGGGACGTGATCTGATGTTCGGGAAACTGCAGCAGAAGCAGAACCGAGTTGACACCCTGCCACCGGACGACGCCGCTGGCTGGAGGCATGAGACCGGCAAGCAGGACGGCAAGCGTCGATTTTCCGCTCCCCACCTGGCCGCTCACGAGGTGAACACCCTCATCGAAGGCGCCGCTTGCACGCAGGCAGAAAGCGCCACGGGAGAAGAGAACCTCCTCAAGTTCGACCCTCATCCCCGGAGCCTCCAGATTGTCGGGTAGTAGCAGGTCTCCCTGAGGGCGTCAAAGACCTCTTCCGGCGTCCCCTGATACAGGATACAGCCACCCTTCATGAAAATGATACAGTCAGCCGTTGCCGCGGTGTCCATCGACTGCGTGCACCAGAGGATGTGAGTCGCCGGGCTCTCCTGCACGACCTTCTTGAGGCGTTCTGCCGCCCCGGCGTCCAGGTGAGAGTCGGCCTCGTCGAGGACAAGCACCTCGGGATCGCCCACGCAGGCCGCAGCCAGCGCGACCAGTGCCTTCTCGCCGCCGGAGAGCGAGGCGATCTTCCTTTCAAGGAGGTGGCTGACGCCGACCAACCCTGCTGCCGCCAGGACCAGCCTGTCCGTCTCCGGGCAGGGGAAGTGGCGGAACCTTGGCGTCGATGCGATCTCATCGTATACGCGGGAGAAGAGAAGCGTCCGGTCGGGGAACTCCCCGACCCATCCAACCCTCAACGAGGATGGCGGACGACC
>DAFR01000046.1:0-3294 GCA_002497965.1 Methanomicrobiaceae archaeon UBA436
ACGACGAGATCGTCGTCCAGCATGCTGCGCGAAAGATCATCGACCTCTCCCTCGAGTTCGATAAACCGGTCTCTCTCGGCATCTCCGGCCCGGGGATGACCCGTATGGAAGCAACCGAACGGATCGATTACGCAAAGCGTGCCGTTGAGTCAGCCGTGAAGATGGTCCAGCGATTGGCATGAGGAGCCTATCGGAGAAGGTTGCGGGTATAGCCGCCTCTGCAACGATCGAGATCTCGAACGCCGCAAAGCGGATGGCCGCGGAGGGTATCGATGTCATCAGTCTCTCGATCGGGGAACCGGACTTCGATACGCCGGAACACATAAAGGAGGCCTGTATCGACGCCCTCCGCCGGGGGGAGACCCACTACGCCCCGAGCACGGGTATACCTGAGTTGACGGCCGCGATAGCCCGGAAAATCTCCACCGAGAACGGGTTTTCCGCATCTCAGGATGAGGTGCTGGTCACCTGCGGGGCAAAAGATGCCATCCACCAGGCGATGGAGGCCGTGCTGAACCCGGAGGACGAGGCGCTCATACTGGACCCTTCCTGGGTCTCCTACGAACCCTGCGCCAGGCTTGCTGGCGCCGGTGTACGGCACCATGCGCTTGACAGCGTGGCCTTCCAGGTCGACGATACACTCCTTGAGGCCGTCAGTCCCCGGACAAAGATGATCGTTGTCAATACCCCCTCGAACCCCTCGGGTGCGGTGCTTGATGCAGACTCGCTCCGGCTCATCGCCGATCTCTGCAGTGATCATGACCTGTATGCACTCTCCGATGAGATCTACGAGAAACTGGTCTACGGGAAGGAGCACATCTCCCTCGCCTCACTTCCAGGTATGGCGGAACGGACGATCACGGTCAACGGGTTCTCGAAGGCCTATGCGATGACCGGCTGGCGGATAGGCTACGCCGTTGCTCCCCGGCCGATCATCCGGCAGATGGAGAAGGTGCAGCAGCACACCGTATCGCACCCGACGACGTTTGCGATGTACGGCGCCCTCGCTGCCCTCCTGGGCAGCCAGGATTGCGTGGAGACGATGCGCCGTGAGTTTGAACGGCGCCGCGATTACCTCGTGCCGGCGCTGCAGGACGTTGGCTATACCACCGCCCCCGCAGACGGGGCGTTCTACGCCTACATCAATGTGGCTGGCGACGATATGGCGGTCGCCCGGTCATGGCTCCAGGACGCCCACCTGGCCGTCACACCCGGCACCGCGTTTGGCACACCCGGCTGGATCAGGCTCTCCTACGCCACCTCGATGGAGAAACTCAAGGAGGCGGTTGAGCGGATAGCGCGGGTTTAGCACCGGTTAACCCCGCTGCAACCGCTGCAGCCTCATGTAGCACTTGGCGGCCTCGACAGGTTGGTCAAGGTTGATGAGAGCCGCCGCTTTTCCTTTGAGCGCCCCGGTATCGTCAGGGTTCACCTCCAGAACCCGGTCGTAGCACTCGACCGCCTCCTCATAGCGTTCCAGGAGCACGAGAGCGTTGCCCTTTGTTGTCCAGACCTCGAGCCTTGCGGGATCGATCTCCAGCGCGTGCGAGCAGCAGGTGACTGCCTCGCTGTAGCGCCCCAGGATGAAGAGCGCGAGGGCCTTGTTGTACCAGGCGTCAGCGTTCTCCGGGTGGGCCCGCAGTTCCCTGTCGTAGCAGGCGAGGGCTTTGTCGTAGTGTGAGAGGACCGAGAGAACGTTTGCCTTGTTGCTCCAGACCTTCAGGTTATCGGGTTCAATCTCCAGGGCGCGTTCATAGCAGATGAGCGCCTCCTCGTAACGCTCGAGACGATATAATGCGTTGCCGTAGTTGTTCCAGGCGATGACGTTCTTTGGGTCCTTCTCGACGACGGCGCGGTAGCACTCGATCGCTGACCCGTAGTCCCCGAGGGCGTAGTAACTCTCGCCGCGGTAGTATTCGGCGTCGGGATGATCGGACTTGAGCCTGAGAGCCTGGTTGAAACACTCTATTGCATCCTCGTAACGTTTCAGGAGTGTGTAGAGCATTCCTTTCTGGTACCAGATCTCCGCATCGATGGCGTTCTCCCGGATCGCCCGATCAAAGCAGGCAAGCGCAAGGTCGTAACGTCTCAGTTTCTTAAGGACGATGGCCTTGCGGTACCAGATCCCGGGGAAATCCGGGTTGATCCGGAAGGCGCGTTCGAAACTATCGAGCGCCTCCTCATAGCGCTCCAGGTTCTGGAGCGCCAGGCCACGATTATACCATGCCTCCTCATCCTCGGGCCGGATGCTGAGTGCGCGATCAAAGGAGGCGATTGCCCCTTCGTAGCGATGGAGGGCTGCAAACGTGCAGCCCCGAGCATACCAGGCGTCCGCGTGCCCAGGGCTGGCGGAAACGGCCCGGTCGAATGAGATGATCGCGTCTTCGTAGCGGGAGAGGAGGATCTGGATCGTCCCTTTTGCATACCATGCGTTTACGTTACCTGGATCGAGCGTGAGGACGCGATCATAGCAGTCAAGCGCCGCATCGTAGCGGCGTTCGGAAGCAAGCGCGGTTCCACGGGCAAGCCAGGCCTCAACACGGTCGGGTTCGACCTTTACAACCCGGTCGTAGCACTCGATCGCCTCGAGTGTCCGGCCGATCCTTCGCAGGGCATGGCCGCGGATGAGCCAGGCGTCTGTGCAGTCAGGTGCGAGTTTCACCGCCTGACCGGAAGAACCTGCCGCCTCCCCGTAATCCCTGAGGTCGTACATCGCCCGTCCCCTGGCCTGCCAGAACCTGGCGCAGGCCGGGTCGATCCTGATGGCCTGGTCGAAACACTCTACCGCTTCCCGGTCTCGCCCGGCTGCAGCCAGGGCAACTCCCTTGTAGTACCAGAGGACGGCCCTATCACTGTCCTGGCGGATCGCTTTATCGTAGCACTCGACCGCCCGGTCATACTGCCCCTCCCTAGCGTATGCGCGCCCCTTCCTGCACCAGGCCTCGACACTCTTCCAGGGAAGTTCCATCCTGCTGATGGATTATCGAACACCGCTTGAAAAGGATTTCGGTAGAACCCGTTTGCTCCCCAGATCCGGGACGGCGAGACCCACCCCGCAGCTGGGGTCGGAGATGAGCCGTCCGCCGCATCATTTGGCAACATATACATGCTCCTTCATCCAGATCAAGTTACAGAAGAACCCCGATCCGGCAGTGTAGGCATGAGAAAGAGGATGCGTGATACCCCAAACCACGACCGCCCGCGAGAGAAACTGGCCAGTCGGGGCCCGCAGGTGCTCACCGACGCTGAGCTGATTGCCCTCCTCCTCGGGCGCGGCACAAAGGAGCGGGATGT
>DAFR01000046.1:3357-3945 GCA_002497965.1 Methanomicrobiaceae archaeon UBA436
GGTATAGGTTCGGCGAAGGCCTGTGAGATCATGGCCTGTTTTGAGCTCGGGCGTCGCTATCTTGCGGGCGATGGGGTTGCGGGGCAGCGTGTCCTATCTCCTGAGGATATCCTCCCGCTTGTTGCGGAGTGGCGGAACAAGAAGCAGGAGTACTTCATCTGCATCACCCTCAACGGCGCCGGTGAGGTGATCGAACGCCGGGTTGTCACGATCGGGATCCTGAACCAGAGTCTGGTCCACCCCCGGGAGGTATTTGTTGATGCTATCACCGACCGTGCGGCTTCCGTCATCCTGGTCCACAACCATCCTTCAGGCAGCCTCGAGCCCTCCACGCAGGATCTCGGCATCACGCGGCAGCTTGCCGAGGCCGGGTCAATCCTGGGTATCCGGGTGCTCGACCACATCATCGTCACAAAGAACGGGTATGCGAGTTTGAAGGAACTAGGTCACCTGTAGCAACGGTGAGGGCAAACGTTATATTTTTCTAACACAACGTCATATGCATACATCGCGTGAACCGATGGCGTCTGGCAGCGGCTCTCCCCGAAAGAACCACAAAAAGGTTGGCCTCGCCGTTGAGATAGAGGG
>DAFR01000007.1:0-1235 GCA_002497965.1 Methanomicrobiaceae archaeon UBA436
CCCCCCCGCCACAACGGCACGGTGCTCCCTGGTCAGATACCCCGGGGTCTCCCGCGGGCTGAGGCGCTGGCGGTAGAAGAACGGTAGTATTGCCTTTCAAAAAAGATCGTCCTCACTTTCTCTGAAGGATCNNGGTAAAAGATTGCGAAGGCCGGGGGTTCAACAACGGGGATGAGAGTGGGTGGAGAGATCGATCACTTCCCCGCCTTCTTCAGATCCTCTATCAGTTCCTCGACCTCTCTGTAGCCATCCTGATAGAACTCCTCCTCAGACGGCTCAATCTCCCGCAGAAGGCGCAGGAACTCACCTGCGTGAACCTTCTCCTCGTCTGCGATATCGAGCATGACCATCTTTACAAGTTGGTTGTCGGTCGATTCAGCGATCTGGGTGTAGAGCTGGATCGCCTCATACTCGGCGGCGATCACAAACCTGATCGTCCTGACGATCTCGCCCTGGTCAAGTTTGCGCTCCATGTGGTTCCCGGAGAACGGTTGTCCAAAATCAGGCATAATCAATTACCTCCAGTGGTTCATGGGAGAGGTGATTATTTATACCCACCGCCGGACGGAGAGCGACCCCCCTGCCCATCAGGCCCCTCTCAGTTCATCAAGAACCTGGCACGCCCGGCAGATCCCTTTACCCTCTTTTACCGGCATCGGTTCGCCGCAGCGTTCACAGACGCCAAACCCGCTTCCTGCGGCTGCGTCAGTCCTCCGGAGGGCCTCACCCAGCCTCACCAGCGAGTACTTCGTTGCAGGGTGGCGGTAGGTATACTCGTCCAGGATCCCCCGCACATCGCGCCTGAGGGCGCCGACCGCGTAGGGGCAGCCCGCAGGGTCGAACCCCTCGACGTGGAGGAAGGCGTAGAGCGCCACCTCCCGTTCCGGAATGTAGAGAAACGGCCGGATCCGCGGGACCAGCCCCTCGACCTCCCGCACCGGTCGGGTGAGGTGCGCCGCATCCCCCCGCAGGACGTTCATCAGCACGGACTGGGCCTCGTCGTCCAGGTTAAACCCGTATGCAAACTTCGTGACCCCCTCCTCCCTGGCAACCCTGTTCATCAGCGCCCGCCGGAGCACGCCGCAGTAGGTGCAGGATAGCCCGGTGCCCTTCCTGGCCACGATCTCGTCAAGTGTTATCCCGTAGGCGTCGCGAAACGAGGCCGTAACCCAGGGAACACCCATACCCTCAGATAGCCTTCTGGCCCGGTCCGGGTCGCGGTAACCGGCGATCCC
>DAFR01000007.1:1298-4542 GCA_002497965.1 Methanomicrobiaceae archaeon UBA436
CCCGAGAGCGCCACAGCCACCGTGTCCCCGGACTCGATCCAGCGGTGCTCCCTGATCGCCCGTTTCGCTTTCGCCTCAAAATCGCGGTTGAAATGCTGTTCGCAGAGGTGCAGCCCCGAGTAGCGCTGGTAGACGATCGCCTCACGCCGGCATTTGCTGCACTGCATCCTCTCTCGATCATACTTTTATCACCTTACCACATAAATTCTGTAGACGATGCCTGTTCCTGCAGAATACGTGCAATCCCTGCACCCCTACGAACTCCGGATCCTGCTTGCCCTCGAGCGTCTCATGCGGCGCTACACCTGGGTGCCGTTTGAGATACTCAAATCTGCTACAGGGTTCTCGGAGTCCGAACTCACCTATCGTCTGGGCAGGCTGATAAACATGGACATGGTCCGTTACGAAAAGACCCCTTACGACGGCTACGCCCTGATCTTTGATGGCTACGACACCCTCGCCCTCCATACCCTGACAAAACGCGGCACCATCCAGGCTCTCGGAACGCGGATCGGCGTCGGGAAAGAGTCGGAGGTCTACGAGGCGATGGGTCTCGGGGTCGTGGTTCTGAAGTTCCACCGCGTCGGCCAGCGGTCTTTCCAGGCGGTACGGCTCAAGAGAGGGTATATGCCGGATACCGGGCACTGCCCCTGGATATTTGCCTCGAGCAACTCGGCAAAGATGGAGTATGAAGCCTTAACGGCCCTCCACCCCGCCGTCTCCGTCCCGCTCCCCATCGACCAGAACCGGCACGTGGTCGTGATGTCTTTCATCCCCGGTGTCAACCTCACGCAGGCAACCCTCACCGAGCCCGGGCCGATCCTGGACGCGATCCTGGATAACATCAGTGAGGCCTACGGTCTCGGGATCATCCACGGCGACCTGAGCGAGTTCAACGTCATGGTCGATCAGGAGGGGCAGTGCTGGCTGATCGACTGGCCGCAGTGGGTTGAGACCGCCCACCCGAACGCTGACGAGATCCTGGCACGGGACATCAGAAACATCCTCCAGTACTTCAAACGAAAATACGGCATCGACTACGTCTTCGACGAAGCACTGGCACGGGTGGTGGAGTGAAGGTCTTCGGGATAGATATAATCAAGGGCTCGGTACGCTCGCGCAGCCGCCGACCGGTCTACGCCCTCTGCCGTATGGAGGATGGCGAGATGCTGGACGTCCAGGAGGTCACGGCGTTCCGGCTCCAGCGTCTCCTTACCGCCGAGCAGCCCGAGATCCTGGCGGTGGACAGTCTCCAGGAGATCGCTGCCGATCAGCACGAACTCTACGCGTTCCTCCAGTCGCTCCCGCCCTCAACAAAACTCGTCCAGGTGACCGGCGGCGAGCGCACGGAGAGTCTCGGGAAGGTTGCCGCCCGCTACAACATCAATTTCAACCGGTTCGACCCCTACGCCGAGGCCCGGACGATCGCCCGTGTGGCCTCTCTCGGTGCGGGCGTCCAGGTGATCGCGTTTGAGAACACCACCGATATCGTTGTGAGCAGGCACCGCTCGCCAGGCCCCGGCGGCTGGAGCCAGAACCGCTACGCAAGGAAGATCCACGGTGCGGTGATGCAGAAGGGGAGAGAGATCGAGGCCAGACTCCGTGGTGCCGGGCTCGATTACGAGAAGAAGGAGACGAAGGCCTTTGGCGGCTGCTCCCGTGTCGCGTTCAGGGTCGCCGCTCCCAGGGAGATGGTCCCCGTCCACCCCTCACGCGGCGCCGATGTCCAGGTCCGGGTGACGGGGAGGCACCTTGACCGGATCCGGTTTGAACCGCTCTCCGGCCGGCCGCGTTACCTGATCGTGGGGCTCGATCCCGGGACGACGACCGGGATAGCTGCCGTTGACCTCGACGGCAACCTTGTCCTCCTCACGAGTTCCCGGCAGATGACGATGTCGGAGATAGTCGAAGAGATTTACCGTGCTGGAAAACCGCTCATCGTTGCATCCGACGTCCAGCCGATGCCGTACTCGGTCGAGAAGGTTCGACGGGCGTTCAACGCCATCGCCTACACCCCGAAACAGTCGCTCCCGGTGGAGACGAAGTATGAACTGACCGCACTGTTTACATACACAAACGATCACGAGCGTGACGCTCTCTCTGCGGCGCTGGACGCCTACCGCAGTCTGCAGAGCAAGTTTCGGAACATAACAAAACGGGTGGGGCCGGGGTTTGACCTTGACGAGGTGAGGGCCAGGGTTCTGCGGGGTCAGCCGCTCGATACCGTCATTGAGGATATGCAGGGCGCGCCTGCGCCTATAACCGAGGCCGAACCGGCGGCCCCTGCCCCGGAACGGTCGGTCGAGGATGAGCGGGTGATGGCGCTTGACGGGATGGTCAAGCGGCTCCGCAGTTATGTGCAGGAGTTGCAGGACACTCTCCGGGAGCGTGACCGTGAGGTGGAGCACCTGCGCCAGAGCCTGCGCCGCGCACGCTCTGCGACGGAGCGCAGGATCCGCCGGGATGCGGAACTGGCGGCAAAGGACGCGGCCATCGAGAGCCTGCGGGAACAGCTGCGGGGCGAACGGCGGCGGTCGCGGCGGTTGAAGAAACGGCTGGAACGGATGCAGGCGGTCGAGAGGCTTGAGTCAGCTGAAGATTCAACACCCCTCAAGGTGCTTGACTCGCTCACGCGGGAGGGGGTGCGGGGTCTTCAGGAGGACATGGGCATCGCTGGAGGTGACGTCCTCTACGTTCCACGGGCGCATGGCTGGGGCCGGGGCGTGATAAAAGACCTGGCTGCGGGGGGGGTGCGAGCGCTCCTCGTCGGCGGCGAGCCGCCCGACCCCAACCTGGTCAGGGTTGCCCGGGAGGCGGGTCTCCCCCTCATCCCGGCAGAGCCCCTCAGCCCGGTTATCCGGGGGAAGACCGGTGTTGTGGGGTCACGGGCGCTCGATGAGGCGATAGCGGCATGGAAAGAGGAGCAGAAGGAGTTCCTGCGGGAGCGGGAGGCTGAACGCGTGGAGTATCTTGTCAGGGAGTACCGGAGCGAACGGGAGAAGGAGGTGCGCCGCGGTGGATGAACGGGGGTTGCATCGGCTGATCGGGACGATAATCGCCCCGGAACACCTGGAGGACGACTGTGCGGTCGTTCCCTGCGCTGACCGTCTCATGGTCGTGAGCACCGATATGCTCCATGAGACGACCGATTTTCCCGCCGGGATGACCGACTGGCAGGCGGGCTGGATGGCGGTGGCGGTCACGCTCTCTGATGTTGCAAGCATGGGCGCGGCGCCGGGGCAGG
>DAFR01000048.1:0-2571 GCA_002497965.1 Methanomicrobiaceae archaeon UBA436
AAGTAGCGTTCCAGGATCAGGTGCAGCCGATCCATCAACTTCTAGATCGGCGCTCAACCGGCATAGCATCTTCCCCGGAGACGCCGTCCCAGAACCGCGTTATGGCGGCAAAGATCCGATCCCGGAGTTCAACGAGCCTCTCCTGATCAACCACGCCGTCCTCCGTCTCGTAGAGTGCACGGTTCACCTCGATCTGAACCCAGGGGACGCGCGTCCGCCGGTGGTGTGCAGCCGCTATGAACCCGCCCCGGAACGGATCGTTCATCGCGACCCTACCCTCTCCCGCAAACTCTTCCTCAAACGACCTGGCAAGCGCCTGGAGCCACGCCGGGGGACAGGTCACAGGCCGGTTCTTCGCCCCCGGCCTCCCGTTCCGGTCACCGCGGTTGCCAAGGCAGATGATCGGGCGTTCACGTCCGGCATCCCGCTGAACCGGCGGCGATCTCGGGAGCATGCTGTGGCAGTCAAAGGCAATCCCTATGGGGTGGTTCTCGAGCGCCCCGGCCAGTCTTGCATGGAAGGGGTGGTAATAGTTCTTCAGGAGGGCAGAAACCACCTCCCTCCCCGGTGCCTGGCCATTCCGAAAGACCGGCGTCCCGTCCTGGGTGATGACCTTGACAACGCCGTCCTGGCTCCGCGGCGGGTAAGCGTAAGGCGGACGGTTGGTGTCGACGAAGATCCGGGAGACCTCAAAATCGATCACCGCCTCAACGGAGTCGTCGAACCCGTAGATGAAACGAGTTTCGGGGTCGCTGTTGTAGATTATCTCCTTATGGCTGAGGTTGACTAGACCGCGGACCTCCGGCGGAACGTTGTTGCCCCCGTGCGGGATCGATATAAGGAAGGGATACCGGTCGATCATCTGTCCTGCAGGCCATATTGTTCGCTCATCACAAAAGTGCAGCGGTCGGGAGGGGCGGGAAAACCCGCCACTCACGCATCCTGCTCGTTTTCGAGCGCAGAGTTAAAACAGACCACCGCATCGGCAAACCTGCCCAGGCGGTCGAGCGCCCGGCCTTTGAGGTACCACGCCCGGGCCTGGTGCGGATCAGCCTCAAGAACCTTATCGTAGCAGGCGATGGCCTGATCGGGTTTACCCAGGCGGTCGAGGGCGATACCCCTGCAGAGCCAGGCGTGGACGCCGCCACCGCCGAGGTCGATCGCCCGGTCAAATGCCCTGACGGCATCATTGTGCCGCCCCACTGCATCCATGAGGATCCCGGCAACCATCCAGACGGCCGCGTTCTCCTGGTCGATCTCGAGCGCTTTTTCGTAGGTTGCAAGAGCCTCGTCATACCTCCCGACCCTCTCAAGCACCGCCCCCCGCATGAAGAGCGCGGCAGGGTTCTCCTCCTGGATTGCGATTATCCTGTCAATCGACCTGACTGCCTCGCCGTAACGCCCGAGATGGACGAGGGCGGAGGCGCGGGCATACAGTGTCTCGATGCAGGCAGGTTCCCTCTCCAGCAACGCCGTGTAGACCGAAAGAGCGTCCTGGTATCTGCCGGCCTTCTCGTAAGCCTCGCCGAGCAGGCGCAGGCTTACGAGGTCTTCCGGATCGGCCGCGGTCACCCTCTCGAGGCATCCCGCCGCATCGGCATACCGACCGAGCCACATCAGGATCTCCCCCCGCCGCTGCCAGGCGGCCACGTTCTCGGGGTTCGCCTCGACGATCTTTTCAGAACACTGGAGCGCCTCATCATACCTGCCCATGTGCATCAGAGCGCTCTCCAGGGCATACCACGCCCCCGTATCGTCTTCGTCTTTCTTGAGCAGAAGCGCATACTGCCGGATCGCGTCATCAAACCTGCCGCCGCGCTCAAGCGTCATCCCGAACGCCATCCTGGCGTCCCGGTCACCGGGCACGAGGTTAAGGTAACGCTCGTATGCCTTTGCCGCCTCCTCGTGCTCTCCGAGAGCCTCGAAGATCCCGGCCCTGAGACGAGCGGCCGCGAGATTTGAGGGATCGGTGGCTAGCACCTTCTCACAGCACTCGATCGCCTCCCGGTGCCTGCCGAGATGTGCGAGAATGGCGGCAAGCGCGGAGACGACGGCGGTATCATCCGGCCGCTCGCGGACGAGCGTGGTGTAGCATTCCGCAGCCGCGGCGTGGCGTCCCAGCCTCTCCAGGGCCTGCCCCCTGCCGTACAAGGCAAAGAGATCCCCGGGCCTGGCTTTTGCGGCCTTCCCAAACCACGTGGCGGCTTCCTCGAAGCGCCCGAGCGCGGCAAGAACGAACCCCAGGTTCACCTGGTAGCCCGCGGCGTCAGGTTCGGCCTCAAGAAGCGTCTCGTAGCACTCCGCAGCCGCGGCGTAGCGCCCCAGAGCCTCCTGGAGCCTGGCTTTCAGCAGGAGCGCTCCGGCATCGGCCTCCACCAGGCGGTCGACGGACTCAAGCGCCTCCTGGTAGCGCCCCTGACAGAAGAGCGCCATGCCGTGCCCGAGCAGCGCCGCCCGGTTCTCAGGGTCGGATTCCAGCACCGCCTCATAACACCCGGCAGCCTCATCGTAGCGGGAGAGATGCATCAGCGCCTCGCCCCTGCCCATCTCCGCCACCGGATCGCGGGGGCA
>DAFR01000048.1:2610-13639 GCA_002497965.1 Methanomicrobiaceae archaeon UBA436
TGCAGCAGCATCTCGCCTTTACGGCAGAGGTTTCCGTTCTCGTCCAGGTACGCAAGCGCCTCATCATACCTCCCCAGGTTGGCGAGCGCTTCTGCCAGCATCGACCGGACGGCAGTGTTGCCGGGCTCGGTCTCAAGAACAGTCTCCAGGCGGCGGACCGCTGCGTCATACCTGCCGAGGTGGAGGAGCACGATGCCGCTCTGCGCCATGATGGGAACATTGCCGGGATCGGACTCGAGAACGCAGTCAAACTCCTCCTCTGCCTCAGCGTAGCGGGAGAGGTGCATCAGCGCCGTCCCCCGGCAGGTGTGGAGAACGCGAGCCGGTGCATCGAACTTCAGGGAGATGCGTTTTTGTTTCTCGGCCAGGTCTTCGCGCTCAAAGAGCGCAAGGTCGGCGCCTCCCGAGATCAACCTCGTCCCGGCAGATGCCTGGCCCTCG
This sequence comes from Methanomicrobiaceae archaeon UBA436, assembly GCA_002497965.1. Lineage (GTDB taxonomy): Archaea > Halobacteriota > Methanomicrobia > Methanomicrobiales > Methanoculleaceae > Methanoculleus > Methanoculleus receptaculi. Next base: position 3,052 of record DAFR01000048.1, read on the forward strand.
AGCACGCGGTCAAACGACTGTATGGCCTCCTCGTAGCGGGAGAGGTGCATGAGCGCCATACCGCGGGCGTACCATACCTGAACCTGGTTCTGGTCGTGCTTGAGGATCTGGTCGAAGTTCTTGACCGCGCGGTCGTGACGGCCGAGCACCTCACAGGCCAGCCCCATGGCATAACGGGCCGCTATATGGTCTGGATCGGCGATGGTCACCTTCTCGAAGCACTCGATTGCTTCTGCCGGTCTTCCTGCGCGGAGGAGAACCGAGCCGCGTTGATACCAGGCGGCGACGTTCCCGGGATCGAGGGCCAGGATCTCTTCCCAGCAGCCGGCGGCATCCTGGAATAGCCCCAGGTTCTCAAGCGCCCGGGCTTTGCCGTAGAGTGCGTCGAGTTTATGCTGCCCTGCTTTGAGCAGACGGTCAAAAGTCTCCACCGCGCTTTGGTAATCCCCCATGGCAAGGAATGCAGCCCCCGCCCGCGCCAGAGCTTCGCTGCGGTCAGGGTTTGACCGGTAGACCTTCTCAAAGGAGATCGCCGCCTGCCGGTAGTTCCCGGACCGCTCGAGCATCGTCCCGTACTTCTCCCGCAGGAGAACGTCTTCCGGGTTTGCACCCAGCGCCTCTGCGTATGCTGCTGCCGCATCGGCATACCGGCCGAGCCTCTCGAGCATCTCCGCCTGCCAGTATGCGGCATCGGCGTCTCCAGGGTTCTCCTCGAGGATCCGTGCAAAACAGGCGGCCGCCTCCTCATACTCACCGGTGCGGGCAAGGAGATGGCCAAGCGTGCGCAGCATCCCGGTATCGTCCGGAGATACCTTGATGACCCTTCGAAGCCACTCCGCGGCCTCGGTGTCTCTGCCAAGGCAGGCAAGCGCCTGGCCCATCATCTGCCATACCAGGCGGTTATCGGGTTCAACCCTGAACGCCTTCTCGAAACTTTTCACCGCCTCGGTGTAGTTCCCGGCCTCAAACTGCGAGAGGCCCTGTTTTACCGCGGGGTTTGCACCCTTACCGGAACCAAGGATATTACCGAAGAGATCCATCAGGCATCATCCGATGCTCTATCTTTTGCATGGAGAGTATTCACAACTTTGGATCATCCGCCGGCCGCGATTTGACCCCTCAAAATCGGTGATTGGAGGTATAAGCAATCCAGCATCCGCCCTGTGAACGTCTTTTATCGGCCAGCCGCTCAGAGCCCGGCATTCCGGTTGAAACGATCCTCGGTGATACATATCCCGCCGGCGGGATATCTCGTCATCGTGAGGCGGATCAAACCAGGGCACAGGCCCCGGAGAACTGGTTTGAGGGCCGCGATTTTAGCGGCTCCGCTCTTGGAGGGATGTTTCACTGCAGCATGGGCGGCAAAGGTTTTGTGACTGCTCCCCCCTCCTCTCGTCGGGGGCATCCTGCTTTCTGTTCTTCGTAAAAAAAAGATGCTGCAGCAGACCTTGTAAGGCCGCACCGACCTCGGGCGGCGAGGTCGCGGGGGCCTGCCAGCCCTCAACCTTCAGACATCCAGGATCGGTTCAAACTGCGTCTTGCCTACAGGTCCGTAGTGGCTCGATATCTTTGGGTCCAGCCCGCATACGGGACATACGTAGTCGTCAGGCAGATCCTCAAACGCGGTTCCAGGCGGGATGCCACGCAGCGGTTCGCCGCGCTTCTTGTCGTAGACGTAACCGCAGATCTTGCAGACGTACTTCGTCGGTTCCCAGGGCTCGAATCCCCATTTCCCGATCGGACCTTTTCCGGTCGCACCGCAGACAGGACATACGTAGTCATCAGGCAGGTCCTCAAACGCGGTACCTTCAGGGATGCCGCGGTGGGGCTCCCCTCTCAGAGGGGAGTAGATGTAGTTGCAGTACTTGCAGCGGTATCGTTTTACCTTCTCCATGGGCATAACGTTCACCTCGCCGGGTATCTCCCGGCCATAAAGGGTTCCTCAGGAGGTAGGAAGGCAGCCCCAGCAGATAACCTTTTCCATGGGCCGGGTCAGGAGGCAGGCAGGGCATCAAACCAACACCTCAGGCCGTGGCACAGCTCTATGAACTTCGCAAAAGAACTCCAATTTGGAGGCGTTTTCTTCTGGCGTTTACAAACAACTGCCTCATCTCTGAATTCTGTCCAGGCCTGACCAACCCCGGTTTGATAAAACTCTCTGAACGGCTACCGGGGGTTTTTCCATAGAATACGGCGCCGGGGGATCTGCCAGCCCCTTCGGGATCTCATCTGACAATCCTGAGAGATCCTGTCTCTGTCTATTGCTTGATTCTGCATTGTTTCATATTGCGGAGTCTCACCTGACACTCCTGAGAGATCCTGTCTCTGTCCCGTGCACGGCTATCCAGGGTCAATCGTCAATCACTGCCTGCCCCCTCTGGAGGGGGCGGGGTGATCCAGCGAGAGACATTTTTCAGTGCCACGTCGAGACAGGGGCGGGGGATGTTCCATCCCCCCTCNNCCCCCTCGATACAGTGCCATGGAGGAAGACAGGACTTCGATTATCGGTAAACCTTCATGAGATCTATGTTTCGTCCCCCGATACGGCCACCGGGTCAATTGCCGCACACTGCCTGCCGGCTGCCCGCCGGGCGGCCCTGGATGGATAGATCCGGGGGCGCCTCAAACGATCCCGAAAGCGCCTGATTGCTCTCGCGTCAGGCAACTCCCGCTACCGCAACCACTCAAAACTGCCCGCCGGCAAGAATCAGGTCAGGTAAAATGCTTCAACCCCTATCCGGTCTCCCCGTCCAGGCAGACCTCCCCCGTATCCCCGTTCACCGTCACCTTCCTGCCAGGTGAGAGTTTGTAAAACTCCGGCGGCAGACGGTCGACCATCGGTATCCCGGCGATGATGGCGCCGACCGCTATGATAGGTTCGGCCTCCTGGTTGATTATAGCGGCCGGTGCAACCCCGTTCTGCTTCAACGCGTAGATCACGTATGAGCCTACCGTCGATCCCTTGCCGTAGGGGAAGACCAGCACCTTTCCGGTGACCGACTGACCCTCGAGCGGATGGCCGTGCTCAACCACTACGCCGGTCTCGGGGTCGACGCCGGAGAGGAAGGATATGGGTTCAGGTGATACTAGGAGTTCTCCGGTTCCGCGACCCCTGGATATGCCTCTGCCCTGCATGATGACCTGCACCACAGTAATAATGTAGGTGGAGACTTAACTATATGATTGACATGGACGAAACCATTGGCAACAGTTCCAGCAGCAGCAGTAACGAGCACGATATGCTCACACTCCAGATCCAGGAGTTGAAGGCGCAGGTCCTGGACTACAAACTCAAGAACGAGTTGCTGGAAAAAGAAGTCAGGCAGCTCCGCAAAGAAAATGCTCAGCTAAAACGGGTGCCGCTGTTTGTTGCCGCTGTGGTCGATGTGCTCGAGAACGGCGAAGTCTACCTCCGGCAGCAGGGTAACAACCAGGAATACCTCACGGTAGTCAACGATAAACTACACAGCACCCTCAAACCCGGGATGAAGGTGGCGGTGAACAACACCCTCTCGATCGTCAAGATTATCGGAAACATATACGATGCGCGTGTCAGGGTCATGGAGCTCGACGAGCAGCCAAACGTGACGTTTGACCAGATCGGAGGGCTGAGAGAGGAGATCGAGGAGGTCCGGGAAGCGGTTGAGTACCCGCTCACAAAACCCGAGATCTACAAGCGTATAGGCGTTGAACCGCCAAAGGGCATCCTCCTCTACGGCCCACCCGGGACCGGGAAGACCCTGATCGCCAAGGCGGTTGCCCGCCAGTCCAAGGCGTGTTTCATCAGGATGTCGGGAAGCGAACTCGTCCACAAGTACATCGGTGAAGGCGCTCAGCTCGTGCGCGAACTTTTCACACTCGCCAGGGAGCGCGCTCCGGCCATCGTCTTCATCGACGAGATCGACGCTATAGGGAGCATGCGTACAAACGACGGCACCTCCGGCAGTGCCGAGGTCCAGCGGACGCTGATGCAACTCCTGGCCGAGATGGACGGCTTCGGGAACCGCGGCAACATCAGGATCATGGCGGCAACGAACCGGATCGATATGCTTGACCCCGCGCTCCTCCGCCCCGGGCGGTTTGACCGGATCATCGAGATCCCGCTCCCGGATGCCGAGGCGCGCATAGAGATCCTGAAGATCCACAGCGCAAAGATGACACTCTCCCGGAACGTGGATCTGCCCGTTGTTGCGGAACTCGCCGGAAAAACCACCGGTGCAGATCTGCAGGCGATCTGCCGGGAGGCCGGGATGATGGCAATCCGGCGGAACGCCGACGCCGTCGGCCAGGAAGATTTCATCGCGGCTATCCGGAAAGTGAAGCGCGAGGCGCCAGCGCCAGACTCCCGGATGTACATCTAATGTGGGCCATCCCCCCCATTTTTTCACCCCACTAGTCTAGCCGGCGTGTGATTTATCCTGCTGGGGTGAAGTAGGCGGAGCGGGAAGTTCCCGCCCGGAAGGTGCGGGGTAGTTCACCGCGCTCGATGCAATGGTCCAGTCGTAATGGAAAGTGGTATCCACCACCACACGAGGGCTGCTGCGTGGTAGAAGGCTTATCTCCACGGCAGATAAACAATTCATCAGGTGGTTTTTTTTGCGGGTATCCATGAAACTCGAGATGAAAGACCAGCCTGGCCAGCTGGTCGCAGCCCTGCAGCCGATCTCAGCAGTCGGCGGAAACATCATCGCGGTCATTCACCAGAGAGAACCCCACGCGGCTACAGAGGTGCTTGATGTACAGATCGTGCTGGAACTTCCGGAGGGGCGCCTCGAGAAGCTTCTTGCCCTGCTAAGGCAGCAGGGTGTCAAAGTCGTGCGTATAGGGGAAGAACGCCTCCTCTACGAGTGTACGCTGATCATGATCGGGCATCTGATGCACACGGACATATCCGACACGGTCGACCAGATCGACACAACAGGTTCGGCCGAGGTGACGGAACTCTCGCTTGTCATGCCGGCGATCGACTCACCATCGTCTGCGCGCATCACCATCCGTTCAACAACCCGGACGGAGATGGAGAGGGCAATCCGGATCCTGCGCAGGGTCGCGGAGCAGAAGAACATTCTCATAATCGAGCCTCTGGAGAGCGTATGATACGGATCGCCATACTCGGCTTCGGGTCCGTCGGTCGCGGCATAGCCCGTGCGATACTTGCAAAAAACCTTGATATCCTTGTCACCGGTCTTGCTGACTCACGAAGTGGAATAATCGATCCTGCCGGGATCGACATTGAAGCAGCACTTGCCCGAAAGGAAGAGGGTGCTCCATGTGGCAGTCCGGATATTCGGCCGATCGATGTGGTGACCGGGGCAGACTATGATATCCTGGTAGAGGTGACACCTACAAACGTGGAGAACGGTGGGCCTGCACTCAACCATATCCGGACGGCTTTGCAGCGGAAGAAACACGTTGTCACATCAAATAAGGGCCCAATCGCACTCGCATACCCGGAACTGCGAGCGCTTGCCGAGGAGAATGGCGTCACCCTCAGGTACGAGGCAACGGTCTGCGGTGCGATCCCGCTCATACATGCCATGCAGGAAGGGCTTGCCGGCAACACCATCTCCCGGCTCTACGGAGTATTTAACGGCACCTGCAACTACATCCTCACCCGGATGGCTGCAGAAGGTCTCACCTACGCACAGGCTCTGGCCGAAGCCCGTGAACTCGGGTATGCAGAGGCAGACCCCACATACGATGTTGAAGGGATCGACGCGGCGATCAAACTGGTAATCCTGGCAAACACCGTCCTCGATATGCAGACCACGCTTGATAGAGTGGATAGGACGGGAATATCTCTTCTGACGCCCGAGGCCCTCCACCTGGCAGAAGAGCAGGACTGTACCATCCGGCTGATAGGTGAGATCGTCCCGGCGGCTGGAGTGCTTCGTGTATCGCCACGTATAATCACCAAGACGCACCCGCTCGTCGTCGAGGGAACACTCAACGCCGTTACGGTGGAGACGGATCTCGCCGGTGACCTCACGTTCATCGGCAAGGGCGCGGGCTCCATCGAGACCGCCAGTGCTGTGATCGGCGATATACTCTACATCCGTGACAGGTATGTCCAGGGTTCTTGAGCGGAGAAAGCAACTGATGCGACTGATGCGTCAGGCAACGCTGGATAACGGTTACTTCACGGTCGCCGGTATCGCTGAAGCAACCGGCATCCCCCGGAGCACCATCCAGGACTGGGTCAACCGTCTCGTCGAGGAGGGCTGCGTCGCTCTGCTGGAAGAGCAGCGGGGTCGGCACGCTGCGCGGTATGTGGCGAGCAGCGTGATGCCGGAGAGCGCTTGCCGCCGGGTATTCACCACGATTGATGGCGAGGAGGTCGAGATCTATCACGAGTGCATGAGCGGTGGGTGCGCTGCGTTCTGCGAATTCCATCACGCCCGCGCGGGTGGTGCTCTCCAGTCTGTCTGGCGAGACGGGACGCTGCTCCGTGAGCGGGCGCACCTCGGACGGCAGGAGGTCGCTGTGGGTCTTGACCCTGCGCCGGCAGTGGGGATTGTCGGCGTCTTCCACGAAGATGGCTGTATCCGTCAGCAGATCAGGTGTATCGGCGGCCCGGCTTACTCTCTCACCGATATGATGTCCTTTGCAGAGGGTGTGTGTGGCGTAACTGTCCACCGCGAGGGGCCTCTGGTCGAGGGAGAGGTGGTCACCCGGGCGCTTGCTTACGTCGCTATCGGTATCGATGACACCGATACTGCCACGGAGGGCGCAACCTTCGCCCTGGCCCTCGCCCTCCTTCAACATCTCACGAAACTCGATGGCGTCATGCCGATCGGTCACCGCGTCGCGATGCTTAACCCCCACCTCGAGCCCAGGACTGCCGGAAACTCCTGCAGTTGCATCGAGGTTGCGGTGGAACCCTCAATGATCCCTCGGATAGAGGAGGCCGCGGTGCGGTTTGTCGCCGGGGAGGCGGCGTCCCCAGAGTGGGGAATCGCTCTCCGGGAGGGATTTGGGGTACCTCGTGACCTCCGCGCTTACGGTAAGGGCGCAAGAGAGGCGGTGATCGAGCGGGAGGAGGCCGAGGACACCGCCAGGCGGTTCGGGGTGCACCTCCACGGTGGGCGTGGTGTTATAGGGGCGCTCGCGGCGGTCTCGCTCATCGGTCTCCCGCACGAGGTGCTGCTCGATCCGGGAATGGACGTCTGCACAGACTGGGATCCAGAGCACCAGTGAGTCTCAATTTCGCCCATGACGGCATAGTTCGATCCCCGATCCTCGCGTTTTATCTCTCCCTTGCCTGAGAGATCTCAGACCCGGTTCTCAAGTAACCTATAAATAGTGGGATATGGATGATACACATCATCGAGGCGAGGAGACGTGCGGGTCGAACTGGAGGAGGAGATCGAGAAACTTTCATCCCTGGCGCGAGAGCGGGGGGCGGAGCCGCGGCGGATAGCGGCCCACGAGATCGTGGTCGCAGAGTGGGTGCGGTTCAAGTGCCGCTACGGCTGCAAGGGTTACGGGAAGCATATGTCCTGTCCGCCATATGCTCCCGCACCCGCCGAGACGCGGCAGATGATCGGTGAGTACAGCACCGGACTGCTCCTCAAGTTTGAGGGTATACCGGGGCATCCCGACCTCAAACCTGAAGAGATACCGCTTGACTTTCACCCGTTCCTGCGCGACTTGATCCTGTGGGTGAACTCAACGGTGCATTTCCTGGAGAAGACGGCTTTCTACGATGATTTCCCGAAGGCCTTCGGGTTCGGTGGATACCCCTGCATATACTGCGAACACCTCCACTGTGTCGCAGAGGAAGGGGAGGGTGTTGTTGACGAGAGCATCCGCAGGCTCTGCCGGCACATGGACCTCGTCCGGCCGAGCATGGAGGCTGCCGGGATAGACGTCTTTTCCACCGCCAGAAGGGCAGGCTGGGATATCCATATAGTCCCGTGCAGGAACCTTGAGTACGGCAAGATCGAGCACGGCAACATCAGATCCGTTGGGCTCGTCCTCATCGAGTGAGGCACCTGGAATCCCCTCTTCTTTCGTTCATCCGCTGAGGTGTGGTTTTCTCCATCGAGACTGTGTCAGGATGGAGATCTCCACCCCCTGGCATGGCTCTCCGTGGGGCAACCGCCAAGACAGTTGCACGGCCCCCCGGGAGGTGGAGTGGTCGATGAAGGGACGTTCTCCAGGGTTTCAGGAGTCGCGGAGCCCCTGGATAAACTCTTCAGTCATATGGTAGGCGTCGTCGTCCCTGAACTGCACCGGAGGGTGCTTCATGAAGTAGGCTGAAGGAGAGATCAGCGGCCCGCCGATACCCCGGTCAAGGGCAAGCCTGCAGCAGCGGATGGCGTCGATGACTATCCCGCCTGAGTTTGGGGAGTCCTCAACGGATAGGCGGAGGTCGAGGTACATGGGGACGTCACCGAAGATCCTCCCCTCCATCCTGAGGAAACAGACCTTGTTGTCCTTCTGCCAGCAGACGTAATCGCTCGGGCCGATATGGATGTTGTCAGCGTCAAGGGGCTCTTTCAGGACTGACTGAACCGCCTCGGTCTTAGATCTCCTTTTTGAGGCAAGGCGGTCGCGGTTGAGCATATTCAGAAAATCTGTGTTGCCGCCGGTGTTCAGCTGGTAGGTCCGTTCAAGCACAACACCCCGCTGGCGGAAGAGATCGGCAAGAACCCGGTGGGTGATTGTGGCGCCGATCTGGCTCTTGATATCATCACCGATGATCGGAAGGCGGCGTTCCTTAAACCTCTCTGCCCAGCCAGGATCGCTCGCGATAAAGACCGGCATGTTATTGATAAACCCTACACCAGCCTCCAGCGCGCACTCGGCGTAGAACCTTGCGGCCTTCTCCGAGCCTACCGGGAGGTAGTTGAGCAGCATCTCGGCGCCCGAGTCCTCCAGTTCCCGGACTATATCCTCACGTGACGCCTCCTCCTCGTCGGCGAGAACAAACCTGCAATCTTCCTTGTAGTCGAGCATGTGCTCCGGAAAGCCGTCCAGTACCCGGCCCATCCGGACGGTCACGCCGGTTCTCGGCACCTCCGGGCAGAAGACTGTGGTGCAGTTTGGGGGGGAGAAGATGGCCTCTGAGACATCTTTTCCAACCTTCCTTGCATCGATATCGAATGCCGCGGTCACTTCAATATCAAAAGGTCGGTAGCCGCCGAGATCCCAGTGCATCAGTCCGGTTGTGTCCTTCTCGTTCTTTCCCCGGTAGTATTCAATCCCCTGGAGCAGGGAACTGGCACAGTTTCCAACACCCACTATTGCAATCTTGATCGAATCCACAACAGCCCTCCATCAGCTGGTACGTTTTCTGACACAGATCTTTTTCTGCTACCCGCGCCAGACACAGCAGAGGTTGCAAAGACACGCCTCTTTTCAACACCTCTGATTTATGAGTAATTTGCTTCAGTGGTGAATATAAGGGTATGGTCTTTGGGCATGATGATGGTTTTGTGGCCTGAGAAAGGTGAGTCGTCTGAACGTCCAGGGCCGCACCGTGTGGAAGCACCCGCCCATCATCGCCCCTTTGTCTCTGATTGCCCCCTCCACAACTTTTTTTGCTCTACTGGTCCAGATCAGCACGACCATATTCAGGAGGTAGTAAACCATGGTTGATTTTGAACATGCATTGATTGGAGAAGCGCTTGTTGGCGAAGGCCCGGAGGTTGCTCATATCGATCTTGTCATAGGCAAGAAGGGGAGCAGCGTTGAGCAGGCGTTTGTCACGGCGCTCGCATCGCCTGTAAAGGGGCACACACCACTTCTTGCGGTGCTCACACCGAACGTTCCGGCAAAACCATCGACGCTGATGGTCAACAAGGTAACCATCAAGAACGCAGCTCAGGCTCTCCTGATCTTCGGGCCTGCCCAGGCCGCCGTCGCGAAGGCGGTAGTGGACAGCGTTGCTGAAGGGATCATCCCGGAGGCAGAGGCCGATAACCTGTTGATCATAGCATCGGTCTTCATAGAGTGGGATGCAAAGGACAAGAAGAAGATCTACGACTGGAACTACGAGGCGACGAAGACCGCAATTCACCGGGCGATAAGAGGCGAGCCGAAGATGAAGGACGTGCTCGCACAGAAGGATACCGCAAAGCATCCCTTTGCGTGAGAGTGAACTACCCCGCGCCTCTCGGGCGGGGTTTCCCGGCTATCATGGCCAACACTTGCACCACAGAGATGTGATGTAGAGGTCTTGGCTCCACAGGCTCGAAGGGCGGTTCCACTTTCATCCCTGGCCAGAAGACCGGGGATTTCCCGCTCCGCGCCCTTCACCCCCGCAAGTTAAAGGTCCCGGGACGTTTTCCTGGCGGGGTGGGCCGCCTGCCCACCCCAAACCTGGGCTAGGCGGCCGGGCGGCGGGGTGATCCAGCGAAAACCGTTCAACAGGAGATGCAGGAGACAGGGGAGGGGGAGCCGTCTCCGCCTCTCCCCCCGTCAGCCCCACCCCGAGGGGGGCGATATCCCATCGATACAGTGTCGGGGGGAGCATCTCCACGGCTTGATGTGAACACCCTGCCGTTCAGGGGGCTGCAGACCCTTCCTGAGACGTATTTTCATTAGAAAAGTGTCTGGTTGAAACGCAGAAGACAGGGCGGGG
>DAFR01000076.1:0-987 GCA_002497965.1 Methanomicrobiaceae archaeon UBA436
CCGGGAGCGGTTCGAGAGCATCGGTGAACTCGCACATGCTACCGGGAAGAGGTGGCGAGGTTTATATCACAGAACTGTTGATCTGATGGATTCTGAGCATCATCCAGGTATAACCGAATGGTTCATGACCGCCCAGCGTGAGACTATCATGATGGACAAAAAGAAGGTCAAGGATTACATGACCTACGATGTCGTCACCGTCGAGGCTCAAGGGACGGTCAAAGACGTCATTGATACAATAAAAAAGACGCATCATGATGGTTTTCCGGTCGTGGAGAACTCAAACAGGGTTGTAGGCTACGTCTCAGCGCGGGACATCCTCTTTGCCCATCCCTCAACGCCGGTCGAGCAGGTGATGTCCCGCCACCTCATAGTCGCTGACCCGGAGATGAGCGTGAATGATGCTGCCCGGGTCATCTTTCGCTCCGGCATCCAGAAACTGCCGGTCCTCAACGAAAAGAACGAACTCATCGGGATCATATCGAACGCAGACGTTATCCGATCCCAGATCGAGCACGTATCACCGGAGAAAGTCTTCAAACTCATGGAGACTCTCAAGAAACTCTACGGAATTGAACCGATACTGAGGCGCGGTTCGGTCCCGATCGACGAACTGCTGCCGACGCAGTCAAAGATCTACGAGGATGAACTCGAAGGGAGGATCTACGAGATCAAGAAGGGGCTTGCCGAACCGCTGATCGTCGTCCGGCGGCCGGGCCGGTGGATCCTTGTCGACGGGCACCACCGGGCAATAGCAGCGAAAAGGCTCGGCATCAAGAACCTGGATGCCTACATCATTGAGATCCGGGATAACATTGAACTCGGGATGGAGAGGACGGCCAGGGCGCTCAACCTCAACTCGCTCGACGACATCAAGGTGCTCGATTACGCCCGCCATCCGCTTGTCGCGCTGACCCACCGGCAGGTGGGGCACGGCTAGGACCCCTCGATCCGGGTATCATACTTCTCGTTCAAGACGTGCTCTTT
>DAFR01000076.1:1018-5703 GCA_002497965.1 Methanomicrobiaceae archaeon UBA436
ACCACACCGTTTTTCAGCGCCACCTGCGGTCCGATTACCGTGTCGTGCTCGATGCTGCATTTATTGCCGATTACTGTATCGTTGTCGATGATGCTTCCGCACACCGTGGTGCCTCTCCCGATCACCACCCGGTTGTAGAGGGACGAGGAGAAGATCTTCGCGCTCTCTTTGATGATACACCCCTCACCGATACTCGTGTAAGGGCCGATGATGACGTTCTCCTCGATTGTAGTCCCGGCACCGATCGAGACCGGCCCGATCACCCTGGAGTTTGTACCTATCGAGACAAAACCGCCAATATGCACCGGACCAAGGATTCGGCCGCCCCTGATGGCGAGGTCTCCGGAGATGCTGGTGCAACTGATCCCCTGCAGTTTCCAGCGCTCGGCCTCGCGCAGCGACCTCGGGTTCCCCACGTCAGACCAGTTGCCCCGGACGGGCCAGCCCTTAAGGACATAACCCTCTTCCATCAAGGCTGGAAAAAGGTTCCGGGCAAAGTCAAACTTCTCCCCTGCCGGGATGTGATCGAATATCGCCGGGTCGCAGGCATATATCCCGGTGCTTGCCAGGTTCGAGAAGATCTCCCCGGGACCGGGCTTCTCCCTGAACCGTTTTATCCGGCAGTCTGCATCGATCTCGGCTATCCCGTAACCGGTGGGGTCGTCGATGCTGATCAGCCCGATGGTGGTGATCGAGTCGTTGGCAAGGTGTTCGCGGTATAGCTCAAGCAGGTTCAAGTCAACCACATGATCGCCGCCAACGACCAGAAAAGGCTGGCCATCAAGGTATTTCTGGGCGTTCTTGACGCTTCCAGCCGTCCCTAGTTTTGTCTTCTCGTGGACGTAGGTTATATTGACACCAAAGAGCGACCCATCGCCAAGCGCCCCCTCGATGGCCTCGCTCATGTAACCGAGGGTGACCACCACATCGTTGAACCCCAGGTTTGAGAGGTGTGAGACCAGGTGCTGGATCGAGGGTTTGTTGACGATTGGAATGCATGGTTTTGGACGCCCGAATGTGAGGGGGCGGAGCCGTGTCCCCTCCCCTCCACACATTATGCACACCTTCATGCCACTCCATTGTGTGCGTATCGATTTAACCCTATTGAGATTGAATCTGCATGCGTCCCATTGATACAGGCCGCATGCTGAAAACCGCCCCGCACCTCAGGGGCGGGTCTTTCCGAATCTTTATCCTCCCGTGCGCAAGAGACTCATCTTGAATGACAGAGTTTGAGTGCAGGCTCTGCGGCAAGTGCTGTATGAACGCCGGAGACGCTCTCATCGAGATCGATAGAAAACTGAACAGTCGTGAGTATCTCTGTCGGCAGAAGATCGTCGGCGGGACGTTTCGCGCCCGCGTCGAGGAGCGGTTTCTCGATGCTTTCAGGGAGACGTCAGAGAGAGATGCAAACCCTTCCTGGTGCCCCTTCCTGCGGCCCATGCCGGGCCGCAAAGGGAAGTACATCTGCACCATCCACAACACACGTCCTCCGATCTGCAGGTCATACATCTGCTGCAGCATGCGAATCTACGACTCCTCCGGAGAGGAGGCAGGAAAGGTTAAAGGCAGGCGGAGCCTTGTCACGGAGGATCCTGCACTGCGGCAGTGCTGGGAGGAGGAGGTGGCACCGCTTGCGATCGACGACGATAACGCCTGGAAGAAGGAGGTTGCCGCCATCCTCGACCATGCGGGTTATCGGGTAGAGGCCTATGAATGAGCATGAGCGTCGCCTCCCGGTCATCGGGGGCCGGGTCACGTGTACGCAAAACGAGGCAGTTCCCGTGGAGAGATGCGGGCTCTGTGTCCATTCCTCGCGGGTCGTGATCGCAGGAAGAGAACTGCCGTCACCGGCGCGGGCTTACTGCAGCCTCTGCCGTGGCGCGCCAGATATCGATATGACAAAGGTTGAGGCCGTCCTCTGCGACGACCACACGGGCGAGGGCTTCCGCAGCATAGCAAACGTTATAAGTTAGCAGGTCACTTCCGCCAGAACTCCCAGGGGTGTTTCGTCTGGAACGGAACCCCTTTTGTCTCGCGGCTCCAGTCGGTCTCGATCGTGTGATGAACCAGCCGGACCTCCTTCTTGAGTTCGGCAAGAGCATTCTTGACCTCCTCAAGTTCCTGCTGCAGCCGGTTAAACTCTTCAAACGAGCGCGGTTGCCGCACTGGAGCCTCTCCAGCATCCTTGCAGGAGAGACCGGCCTCGATCAACTCCAGGATGGCCTCATTTCTGTCGAGCGAATGCTCTCTCGCGAACTGGTCGATCTGCTCCATCAGGTCGGGATCGAGTGCAAACGAACATCTCATCGCCATGGATCGTCAACACCCCCGATTATACAACCTCTTTGCTGATTATACTGTCTGCCGAGAAACCTGAGAGACGATCCACTCACCATATAGCAACTCGAAAAAAAATTCTCCCTGCCTCTCCATGAAAGGGGGCAGGTCAACTGATATTTTCCAGGTTATAACCTTTCTGCGCGAGCAAGGCCTTCACCCGTTCGCGATGGTTGCCCTGCAGTTCGATCGAAGAGTCCTTGACCGTACCGCCACAGGCCAGTTTTGCCTTCAGGAACTTTGAGAGGTCATCGAGATCTATGTCATATGGGTCGAGGCCCTCGATGACCGTGACCTCTTTTCCATACCGACGTTTATTGATCTTTACAGTAATTCTCTGTTGTTCCTTTGCAACTTCCTCACAGATGCACAGTTCTTTTGGCAGTCCGCATGTCGGACAGATCCCACCGTTCATTGCATGTACCTTTCAGCTCCCGTTATATATTATTTGGCATGGTCATCCATCGATCTGGCATACGTCACAGCCAAGTGATAGCACCTGGTCTGGCCTGCTGCGATAACGATAGACTGTAATCCCTTTACAGCGGAGTTCATGAGCAAGGGAATAGATCTGACTAATCTCCCCCACGGTTGCGCGCTCCGGGAGGTTAACCGTCTTTGAGACTGCATTATCCACATACTTCTGGAATGCGGCCTGCATCCGGACGTGGTGCTCCGGGGTGATCTCAAGGGCCGTCTTAAAGAGGCCAAGAGTATGGTCGTCCAGAGGGAGGCCAGCAACCGTTCCATGGCGGCGGACGTGTTCGACCACGTCCTTTCCGCCGGCAGTGGGGGGCAGGAACTCAGTGATCAGGCTGCTTACAATCCTCACAGGCTGGCCGTCGATCGTCCGCTCGTAGGCAAAAGAGAAGACCGGTTCGATACCGCTCGTCGTCCCGGCTATAAGATGGATCGACCCCGTTGGAGCAATGGTTGTGACGGTGGCGTTGCGCATATCCCCGTGGAAGACCGAACCCTCGATCGCCGGAAACGAGCCCTTCTCCATGCCCAGTTCCTCTGAGCGCTCCCGCGCCGTGGTCTGAACCTTCTCCATCAGGTTCTCGGCAAACCGGAGCGCTTCCTCCGATTCGTAGGGGATATCGAGGCGTATGAGCGCTTCGGCAAACCCCATCACCCCGAGCCCGATCTTTCTTGTGGCCAGGGTCTTCTCGCGGATCTGAGGGAGAGGGAAATGGTTAACATCGATGACCGAGTCGAGAAACTCGACGCCGCACCGGACCACCCTGACCAGCAGGTCATCATCGATCTCGCTCTTCCTTATGCACCTGGCCAGGTTAATGCTACCCAGGTTGCAACTCTCATAGGGGTAGAGGGGCTGCTCACCGCATGGGTTGGTAGCCTCGATGAGACCAAGGTGCGGTGTGGTGTTCCGCCGGTTGATCTCGTCGAGAAAGATTACACCAGGTTCACCTGAGATCCAGGCCGATTCAGCAATGATGCGCCAGAGCGAGCGAGCGTTGATACTCTTCCAGACGCTGCCGTCACGCGGGTTTACAAGGTCGTAGTCGAGACCACCCTCCAGGCTCCGGAGGAACTGCTCATCAACCCCGACAGAGATGTTGAAGTTTGTAAGCCCGCCCTCACGTTTGCAGGTAACAAACTCCTCGATGTCCGGGTGAGAGGCAGCGAGCACGCCCATGTTTGCCCCCCTTCTCCGCCCGCCCTGGCGTACCGCCGCTGTCGCTGCATCAAAGACCCGCATGAACGAGACCGGCCCGGTTGCGGCACCCCTCACACCGTTGACTATGTCCCCGCGAGGCCTGAGGCGTGAGAACGAGAACCCGGTCCCCCCACCGGACTGATGGATGAGCGCCATGTGTGTGAGGGTTGTAAAGATACCCTCAATCGAGTCCTCCACAGGGAGGACAAAGCACGCGGAGAGTTGTCCTCCGGGAGTGCCAGCGTTCATCAGGGTAGGTGAGTTCGGCAGGAAAAGGAGATCCGAGAGGAGTGAGAAGAACTCGCGCGATCGTTCCGTTCCACCAACGGCGCTGGCAGCACGCCAGAAAAGACCCTCAGGACTCTCGCCTGGAAGGAGGTAGCGGCGTTCCAGGAGGAGACGGGCTGCTGGAGTGAGTTCCATATTACCCTTCATGGAACCCCGGCCTTAATAAGCCGTTGTGTCCAACTCTTCTGCTGACGATGTCTCTTATCGTGCTCGGAACTGCGTCCCACGTCGGCAAAAGCGTGACCGTTGCAGCACTCTGCCGTGCGCTACACCGGCGCGGGATCCCGGTTGCGCCTTTCAAATCCCAGAACATGAGCCTCAACTCCTACGTCACCGCCGACGGGAGTGAGATCGGGATTGCTCAGGCCGCCCAGGC
>DAFR01000076.1:5832-13513 GCA_002497965.1 Methanomicrobiaceae archaeon UBA436
GTTGCCGCTTTCGAACGGTTGCAGAGACGGTTCGGAAACGTTGTGGTGGAGGGTGCCGGAGGGGCGGCTGAGGTGAACCTCTACGACCGTGACATCGCAAACATAAGGCTCGCCCTGGCGCTCCGCCTTCCAGTTCTCCTGGTCGCAGATATAGAGCGGGGCGGGGTCTTTGCCCAGATCTACGGCACTCTTGCCCTCCTCCCCGAAGAGATCCGATCGCTTGTAAAGGGGATTATCATCAACAAGTTCCGGGGCGATCCCGCGCTGTTTGAATCGGGTGTTGCCAGACTCGAAGAACTCACAGGTGTGCCGGTCCTCGGTGTGGTGCCATACACCGATATCCGTATTCCAAGCGAGGACTCCCTCTCTATAAGCGAGAGGCAATGCGCGGCGACAGAAAACGCGATCAGGATCGCCGTCATCCGGCTCCCAAGGATCTCAAACTTCACCGACTTCGAGCTCCTCGAGCGGCACGCTTCTGTTGAGTATGTCACGCCAGGAGAATCGCTTGCCGGATACGACTGTATCATCCTCCCGGGGACGAAGAACACCGTGGAGGATCTCAACGTCCTTCGCGGGCACGGCGTGGAGAAGGAACTCGAGGTTTCCAGGGAGAGGGGTGTCCCGATCATCGGGATCTGCGGGGGATACCAGATGCTCGGGAAGGCTATCATCGATAGCGGTATCGAGTCTGGGGGCGACCCTGCCGAGTATACGGGTTTCGGGCTCCTCGACATTGTCACGGCGTTTACCGGATATCGCAAGACGACGGTGCAGGTCAGGCGGCGGGCAACAGGCCCTGGCCCCATACTCCAGGCTATGGGAGAGGTGGAGGGTTACGAGATACATATGGGCGAGACCGAGCGGCGAGGACTGCCAGAGGCGTTCGCCGGAGAAGGCGCTGCGACACCCGACGGCCTGGTCTTCGGGACATACATGCACGGCCTCTTCCAGAACCCCGGTGCTGTAAACGCCCTCCTCGCCTATCTATCGAAACGCCGGGGGCTGCCGTTTGAGCCTATAACGGAGGCGGACGGCGGCGCATTGGGCGCATCCGCAGCATACGATGACCTGGCCAGACATTTTGAGGCGCATGTTGATATGGATACGATCCTGGGCTTTTTTACCAGATGAAAGCACCTCTCCTGCATTTCCTGGAAAATGGCCGGCATCTACTCCAGAGATTGGGGAAGAGCGCATACCTCTGGAGATTGAAATGCCTGTTACCCGAGGAGGCCATCGATTGCGTCCTGAAGACCGGTCTTTTGCATTGGAAGTGGGGGTCAAACCGGATCAAAAGGAAGACTGACGCATCCCGGCCGCCTCAGAGGAAGAACCGGAACGCAACCCAGGCTATCAGCACCATCAACGCCGAGTACTTCAGCCCTGCGACCGCCCGTCCTTCGCCCATGACGCCCGCCGCAAGCCCTGAGAAGAACCCCTGGATAAGCGCCGCATGGCAGAAGACGCGGTTGTAGAGGAAGATATCCACACTACCCATAAACGACTGCGCGGACGCTGACCCTGAGGCCGCAACAGTCTCCCCAGCCTCCGCCATCGTTGCAAGGAAAGTACCTGAGAGCACGGCGATGACGAATAAGAAGACGAAGAACGACATCAGGATGATGATCATGTAGATCATCATCCCCGTCTTTCGCTCCGTTTTCAGGTTGAAAAACTCATAGGCGTCGTGCGCAGCCGCCCGAAGCACCTCGCTGACATCGCCGCCCGCGGAACTTGCCTGAGCGATCAGTTCGACGCTCCGCTCCGCAAGCGGGGTGCTCACGGCCTTCCCGAACCTGCGAATCGCCTCCACAAACGGGACGCCCCAGGACATCTCAGTATCGAGTTTGCGGATATGGGGTGTGAGTGCCCCGTAATCGCCTTCCGAGACTATATGTATGGCGTGTGGGAGCGTCATACCGGAATCGTTCATCCCGGCCACATCCCGGAAGAAGTTCGGGAGCGAGGCCTCGACGCTCGATACGCGAATCGATTCCTTGAGATCGAGGATGGCAAAAGGCACGATGGCGATGATTATCGCGAATACGGCGACATCGTCAAGCATGGTCGTCCCGAAGATTGCCGCGAAACCGTAAGACGTCACTATGCTTACAAATCCACCGATGAAGAGGAGGAGAGCTGCAGGAACGGATATAAACAGGGCGGTGTAGGGCTCCTCAATCATCACCCTGAGCGGATGTTTGAGGAAGCGGTAGAACCCTTCCTGGTACTTCCGCCGCTGCTGGATCCTCTTAAGGATCTCCTCGTCCCGCACCACGACCGGATCGGGCTGAGGCGCCTCCTCCGGCATATCAACCGGCTGCGACCGGTTTCGATTCAAAAGATCGTCAAAAAGGTCTTTAAATCCCATATCACACCTCCGGCGTTATTGAACTGATCAGGATGACAAACATCAGGCTCCCGAAGGGCACAAGCAGGTAGATGATTATATACAGGAAGAGCGGGTTCGAGTCGCCCGATAAGATCGTCATGACCGACTGGAGGATGATCAGAAAGAGCATGCCCGCAACGATTGCGGTGACGTAGGACTCCGCGACCAGCCCGAGCGTCTCCAGGAACGCCCTCTGCTGCTGGTGGTTCTCAAGCGTATACTGGTGAGCCTTCGTGCGGAAGTACTCTGTCAGGTTACTCCCGCTGGAGATGCTTGCAACCGCTCCCTGGAGGAACTCCCGCATCCGGTCACTCGGCGTCGCCTGCGCAACCGCCCGCAGGGCCTCAAGGAGGTCTTTACCGAAGAAGTCGGTCTCGCGGGTGATGTAACGTGCCTCTACGGCGCTCTCACCATATATCTGACTCTGACCGAGTGACCGGAAGACCTCATCTGGTGTTATTCCCGCCGAGGACATGGCTGTAACATAATTTATGGCGTAAGGAAGGGTGGCATCGATGTTCCGGCGGCGCTCCCCTGCCTGTATACCCGGGTAGATGATGAAGATCATGTAGGTGATCCCACCGAACACCAGGAGGGCGATGATCGTGATGACGATGGTGCCAAGCACCATCTTGTAGTCATTCAAAGCATAGAGGAACTCCGGGACCGCCCCACGGTAGACTATCATATCAGGGATGCGAAGGATATATGTCAGGAGCCCGATCAGAACGGCCGCTACGAGACCAACCATGATCGATGTGACATAGGCGGTCGCAAGGTAGGCCTCGAATGGCGTCGTCATCCGTGCCCCCATCATGTCGTTGCGGAGTTTAACATAATCCGCCCGTTTATCCTTTAGTCTGCGGCCGAGGAGGTTGAAACAGAAACGTTCGTAACTGTTCATGCAGGACGCCCCTCCCCATATAGGTCCGCGCGCACCCGCTGGATGACCGCCTCCGGGTCCCTGTAGTAGGAGATCAGTATCTTGCTAACATCCTGGTAATGTCTGATCTTCTTGATGCGCATCCACTCAAGCACTTCCTGCCGCCGTTTCAGCTCTTCGCGCATCCGCTCTTCGCTCCAGCCCCGGTCTTCCATGATCTGCTCCAGGATGTAGGATTTGCCGGAATACCGGATCTCATCAGTCACCGGGTGCCACCGGAAGACCTCGTTTGTGATCAGTTCGTTCGTCCGGGGATCGACGTCCAGTATCTCGATGAGGTGTTTGTTGCGCCGGATCCGCTGGCCGCCCACCCGGGCCTGCACCTGGATGGACATCAGAGAGAGCGCAGAGAGCATGTTCCTCGGCACGTTGATCGGCGGGTTCTCCAGACGGTGGACGGCGCTCGCCACCGAGTCGGCGTGCATCGTCGCGTAGGTGACGTGGCCGGTGCTCATCGCCTGGAAGAGGGTCAGGGCCTCTTTGCCACGGACCTCGCCGACCAGGATGTACTCCGGGCGCTGCCGGAGGGCGGCACGCAGGAGTTCGTACATATCGATCCCGCCCCGCCCGTCCTGCGAGAACGAGTCGCGGGTGATGCTTGGAATCCAGTTCGGATGCGGGAGTTTCAGCTCCCGGGTATCCTCGAGGGTGACGATCTTTGCAAGCGGCGGGATGAACAGCGATAAGGCGTTCAGCGTCGTGGTCTTCCCGGACGCCGTCCCTCCGGCAAATATGCAGGACTTGGCGTTCTCGATCGCAAGCCAGATGAAGGCGATACCGAGCGGCGAGAAGGTGTGCCACTCGATGAGGTCTGTGGGCGTGATCGGCTCCTCCCGGAACTTCCGGATGGTGAACGTCGAACCGTGAGCAGTCACTTCCGCCCCGAGCGTCATCTGGACACGCGACCCGTCGCTCATCGTGGCGTCCAGCATCGGTTCGGCGATAGAGATGTATTTCCCGGCCCGCTGAGCGAGTTTCGTGACGAACGAGTCAAGAGCCACGGAATCCTGGTAGACGAGACTCGTCTTCATCGACTCATACGTCGTGTGATAGACGAAGATGTAACTGCCCACGCCGTCGCAGGAGATATCCTCGATGTATTTGTCGTGCATCACCGGGTCGATCAGCCCGTCGCCAAGGAACTCCTTCTCCACATGGTACAGAATCTTCTCACGCCCGAGCGGCGCGAGGTGGATTCCATAATCGGCGATTACCATGTTGGCCGAATCGCGAAGGGCCTTGCGTGCTTCGTCACGGGTACGTTCACGGGTGGTGACGTTGAGCGTCTCAAAGAGGCGCTCTTTGATCTCCGAAAAGAGTTCCTGCTCGGCAGGCGAGAGCACGGGCTCGAGAACATTATAGGTGTACTCGTGCGTCCCGCCGTCATAGGTCACCCGGACATAGGCATACGGCTCGTTCACCGGGTAGAGTTCGATCTCCTCCAGTCCCGGCGACGGCCGCATCGCCAGATCGACGATAGGTCCATGGAGCGTGGGGTTGTATTCCTCGACCACCACCCCGACTTTCGGGAGCTGCAACTTTTTGAGGAACCCGAACCGGGACTGCGGGCCCTCGTCTGCAGGAACCGCCACCTGTGCAGCAGCTGCGGCAAGCGAAGTGGAGGAGAAAGCCTGGGAGAAGAGATCGTCGAACTCCGATACCACCCGGGCATTATCGACGAAATCAAACGAGTGCTCGCCGCGGTTGATGCTCAGTTCCTCTACCGTGAATGTCGCACTCTTCGGGAGGATCAGGTCGGCCAGGTTTCCAAGTTCCTCGACCGTTACCACGCCGTCGTCCACGTCTTCATCAGGCTCGGGTTCATCGGCCTCCACCACACCGGAGCCCTTCGGACCGGAGGCGACGGATACATCAGTCTCCCGCCATCCCCTTATCCGGTCGAGGATACCTGCAGGAGCAGTGCGCCGGGAGAGAGGGGCCGGCCTCTCCGGCTCCGTCTCGATATCTCCCACCGGTTCCGGCACGGGGAAGGAGTCCTCTTCGTCGGCATCCTCCTTGTGCTGCCCGATCCGGTCGAGGAGTGCCCTGACCGGGTCCTCGCTGCCGGCTGCACGTCGGTCGGCGGCATTTCCCGATCTCATCACTGCGTCGATCAGAGAACGGATCTCCACGCTCTCCGGCACGGGAGCTGGCTCCGGTTCCTCGTCCTTTTCGTCGAAAACGGGCCTGGTGACCTCCAGAACCTCTTCTTCCCGCACCTCATCTCCAAAGGGTTGGAACGGCGGAGCGGAATCATCATGCTCCGTCGTGGCCCCCCCGTTGCCGGTCTCCGGTTTCCCGGGTTGTGTGAGAAGATTCCTGACCGCTGCTATCAGTTCACGTTCTTCATCTTCATCTGCTCTCATCCTCTTTGCCCCCAATATCAACGCACGCTTCTACCTGAGGTTCATGGAACTCGATGATACGCCGTGTCCGCTCCCCGATCCGATCCGAGACCACGCACATATAACGCCCGTTCAACAGCCTGAAACAGACTCTTCCCCCGGAATCCGTCACATCGCTTGTGATGACGACCTTTCCCTTCCGGATCGCGACGTGGGCTCCGGCGAGGGGGGCCTGACTATCGCGCACGGTCAGGCAGAGCACCCCCACCCGCTGTCGGTTGGGAGCACCGATGGTCGGGATATCGAAACGGCTGTTCTTCTTCAGGTGGCTCTTCTCGAAGACTCTGCACCGTGACACCAGCGCGTCAACAATCTGCGGCGTCACCAGGGAGAGTTCGAACTCTTCTCCTCCGGTAAGGTGCAGGACGGCCGCGTCGCCGAAGAGTGTCCCCTTCTCATCGACGAACATGGCACCATCGGGTTCACCCCCGGAGAGGACCAGGAAAAACGTGTGCTTCTTCTCTTTCGAGACCCCTATTCCAGTCAGGGAATGAACGGTACCATAACGCAGCAACTCGTCAAGAGTAAAGCGCCCTTCGTACGTCGACTGCACAAGAATCTCGTCTACAAGGCCATGTATGTCCATGCACATCTTCAGGTATGGTATTTTTTATGCCGGAAAGGGGATTTTTACCCCCTATCACAATATATCACATCAGTATGCTATTATTAATACCTTGTGATAGCCGGATCTCAATTCCAGCAGATATTCTCGTGAAAGCGACGTATCCGTGAGGCGGTAGGGGGCCGTTTTCGGGCAGCGATCTCCAGGGGGTTTCCGCCAGTGGAGAGAGCCCTGACCGGATATTGGGGGAACCAGGGCGGCTCTAATCGGAGAGGGAGCCATCAGAAGCCTTATTCTTGCGGAAAACGCATCTAAACAGCAGGGATCCTCTGCAAAAAGGGATCGCCAGAAATAAGAGATAAAAGGTGGATAGAGTACCTGCCCATGATTCTTCCGCCCGTGGTAGCGGTCCCGCTCATGATTGCAGCGGCTGCAATAGGGGTCACGCTCATGTACGCGTCAATTCTGGACGTAAAGGAGCGGCGGGTGCCCCACAGAACCTGGCGTCCTGCACTCGTGATCGCGATCCCGATGGCCGTCTGGGTGTATGGACTGACCATCCTCGCAGACTGGCAGGTAGCGGTGGGGTACCTCATTCTGGTCGCGGTTTTCTGCGGATTTTTCTACTTCTTCCAGGCTGTAAACCTCTTTGGGGGGGCGGATGCGTATGCCCTCATCATCATCACCGCGTGCATCCCGTTCTTCCCGATCGAGCCGTACTTCGGCACCTCACCCCTCGGGTTCTTCCCGTTCACCGTGCTGACGAACGCCGTGCTCATCAACATCGTGGCCCCGGTTGCAATACTCGGAAAGAACCTGCTCCAGGGTAACCGGGCCCCGCTTCCCTGCCTCTTCCTGGGCTTTCCCGTCGACGGGAAAGCGATCCAGAACGAATTTGGTTTTGTGATGGAAGATATCGAAGAAGAGGAAGGCAGGCTGACCCGGCGGTTCGTCGGATTTACCGAGTCGCTCAGGCGCATCGTGCGGGGAGAACGGCGGCTCTACACAAAAGATCTCAGGCTGCACCCAAAAGACTACCAGAGGGAGATTGCCCTCTACCGGAAGGCCGGCAGGGTCTGGATATCCTACGGCATTCCATTCATCATACCGATCACAGCGGGATTCCTGACTGCACTATTCATGGGTGATATCCTCTTTGTAATCATGAAGGCTCTAGCAGGAATGTGAACCAATATGGAGATACAATTCAAGGACGGACTGGTGCCTGTCATCGTGCAGGAGAAGCGGACTCGTGAGGTCCTGATGCTCGCCTACGCGAACGCTACGGCACTGGAACTCACCCGGACCACCGGGTATGCACACTATTACAGCAGGAGCAGGCAGAAACTCTGGAAGAAAGGGGAGGAGAGCGG